>JBDLUF010000030.1:0-11040 GCA_039805445.1 Actinomycetota bacterium
CAACGCCGAGCCAGTACAGAGCACGCTCTGAGTTGATCTCGATAAGTGATGGCTCTTGTCCTGGTACGTAGCGACCAATCTCTTCGATTGATAGACCATTACGTGCCTTGCGTGAGTCTGTAACCACAACGCGGAAAAATGGTGTGCGGATTTTGCCCATGCGCATTAAACGAATTTTTGTAGCCAAGAAAGTTGTACTCCTGTAAATGTGTGTCATGCGTATCAACCGCAGCGGGGTGCGCGATCAATTCATATGACTATCGAATTGTGGATGTTGCTGGGGGTAGAGGGCCCCGTCAACAGGTTCCCAATTCTGCCATTTAAGCCCCCAGATGCGAAATCGAGGGCTACTGCCCCTCTTCCTGGGCTCGCTTGGCGGGGTTTCCAGATTTGGATTTCTTCTTCTTATTGACCGGCGCATTGAGCTTTGGCATGGCTGGCATTCCCATTCCGGGTGGCATACCAGCTGGCATCCCACCATTGCGTACCTGCTTCATCATCTTTTGCGCCGCGGTGAATCGATCTACCAAATTATTAACATCGGAAACCTTGCGACCTGAACCCAGTGCAATGCGTGCTCGTCGAGAGCCATTGAGAACCTTAGGATCGCGACGCTCTGTTGGAGTCATCGATTGAACGATCGCCTTTGTACGAACAATCTCGCCTTCATCAAAGTTTTCAATCTGCTTCTTCATTTGCCCCGTGCCAGGAAGCATTCCTAGCAGCTTAGACATGTTGCCCATCTTGGACATTGCCTGAAGTTGTTCCAAGAAGTCTTCCAAAGTGAAATCTTCACCGCTAGCAAACTTTGCTTCAAGTTTTGCAGAGGTATCGGTATCAAAGGCTTTCTTAGCTTGTTCGGCAAGTGTTGCAACATCGCCAAGACCCAAGATGCGAGATGCCATGCGCTCTGGATAGAAGATGTCAAACTCATTAAGTTTTTCACCAGTTGAAGCAAACATGATTGGACGCTTGGTCATCGAAGCGATTGATAGCGCCGCGCCACCACGTGCATCACCATCTAGCTTTGTTAGTACAACGCCATCAAAGCCCACGCCATCCAAAAAGGCTTGCGATGTTCTGACGGCATCTTGTCCGATCATCGCATCGACGACAAATAAAATCTCATCTGGATTAATAGCATCACGGATATCAGATGCTTGCTTCATTAAATCTTCATCAACACCTAAGCGACCTGCAGTATCGACGATAACCATGTTGTACAACTTTGATTTTGCAAACTCGATACCGTCTTTAGCAACCTTTACCGGATTACCGCCATATGATCCCTCTTGATTGGCATTACCTGGTTCAGGTGCAAACACGGGAACATTGACTGATTCACCAACTACCTGCAGTTGGGTTACCGCATTAGGGCGTTGTAAATCAGATGCAACTAATAATGGTGTGTTCCCTTGATCGGCGTAAAACTTCGCAAGCTTTCCGGCCAAGGTTGTCTTACCAGCACCTTGCAAACCTGCCAGCATGATCACCGTTGGAGGATTTTTAGCAAAACGAACTCTGCGCGCCTGTCCCCCAAGAATTTCAATCAGACTTGCATTAACGATCTCAAAAATTGCATTAGCTTGATTGGTTCCAGATTGCAGGGTTGGAAGCGCATCAAGAGATTTCTGACGAATATCGGCGATGAAATCTTCTACAACGGCAAGTGCTACATCGGATTCAAGTAGTGCCTGACGAATCTCTTGGCAGGTTGATTCAATATCTGAGGTAGATATCTTGCCCTTAGAGCGCAGCGAGGAGAAAGCCCCACTAAATCGCGAGGTAAGTGATTCAAACATAAGGAGGGAAGACTACTTCAAGGCCTGCTTAAGATGCGAAGCGACCTCATTGGCACGCTCGGATGAAAGTGGTCCGCCCGTTAATTCTGTGACATACAAGGTGTCAATCGCCTCTGCACCAAGGGTAGTAACAATGGCTGATCGAATATCAATCTTTGATTGTGTGATTGCCGCACCAATTCTAAAGAGCAGTCCAGGTCTGTCATGACTGCGTACTTCGATCACCGTTGCATCGGTGGCAGCATCGGTAAAGATTTCTACCTCAGGGTCTGGAACTGGAATTGTAGGAATAGATGCATAGGCAGCTGCCCGTGCAAAAAGTTTTTCCTCAACATCTTTAGAGTCAACAAGGGCTGCAGCGATCAATTCGTGCAGCTTTGTATCGGTAATCTCTGGTGCATGTGGTTCAGGTGTCACGATCCAATACATCACCGCTGAATTTCCAAGAGTTTTAGTACGAGCCGATTTAACATCCAAGCGAGAAATATTGAATACTCCAGCAACAATTGATAATAAGCCGGGCTTATCAGGAGAAATAACTTCGACGGCGTACCCACTGGAATGTTCCTCCAAGGTAACCCGCAAGACGCCCTTTTCTGCTTGTGCGATCTGTTCTTGGCTGACTTCTGGTTGTTGAGCAACTTCAGCACCTGCCATCGCCCGCTTAACTCTTTGAACTAAATCATTAACCAGGGTTGCTTTCCACTCGCTCCATCCGGCACTTCCGGTTGCTTCGCCATCGGCGATACTTAAAGCGTGAAGTAGTTCTAAGGTATTGACATCGGGGATCACTGAAACAACAGATGCGATTGTTGCTGGATCATCAAGATCGCGTCGGGTTGCAGTCGATGACAACAAAAGATGATGCAGCACTAAATTCTTCAAAACTTCAATATCTTTTGCATCAAATCCAATGCGTTTGGCGATGGGTTCGATCAAGCGAACTCCACGCTCTGAGTGATCCTCTTGGGTACCTTTGCCGATATCGTGAAAGAGTGCGGCAAACAACAGTAAGTCGGGGCGCTGAACCTTTCGCGTTAGGGCAGCGGCATGAACTGCGGTTTCGACCATATGTCGATCGACGGTGTGACGGTGTAGCGCATTGCGCTGTGGCAGAGATCTAACGCTCATCCATTCGGGGATCCAATGAAAGATGATCTCCTCTTGATCCAAAATCTCAAAGATTCCTACCATCGCTTCGCCTGCACCAATCAAAGCGATTAACAGTTCACGGGCTTCACGTGGCCACGGATTACTGAGCACTCCTTCACCTTTTTTAAGAGCTTCTGACAATTCAGTGCAGGTATCAAGCGAAAGTGGCAAGCCAAGTTGCGCTGCTGTTGCCGCAGCTCTTAAACCAACTACTGGGTCTTCATGGAACGAGGTAAAGGGATCTATAACGATCTCTCGATTTGAGGCGCTCACATTTTTTGCAACTGTTGCAACACGAGGACGTTTAAGAATCCGTCCCAGTCCATCTTTACCCTTATGTTCCAGTGTGTGCCAGGTGTAATCCAGCAAATAATCTACAGAACGGGCTGCACGTGCGACATCGCCCATCATTGCATCTGCATCGGCGTATTTCAGAAGATCTGCAACTTTGTCCTGTTCTTGAAATAACAAACGATCCTTTCCACGACCGCTGGCAATATGTAAGGACTCGCGCACATTGTTTAAAGTTGATTCAGCCCAACTGATTTTCTCTAGCGGAACAGTTACCGCTCCAGATAAAGCGATTGCGCGTAGCGCTTGAATATCTCGCAAACCTCCGCGAGCCTCTTTCAGATCTGGCTCTAATAAGTACGCTAGTTCGCCTGCACGTGCGTGACGCTCCTGCAGACTCTTGTGTAAATCTTGCAAATTCTCTTTAGCATTTTTGCGCCAGAGCTCCAAAGCATCACTTTGAACATTGGCTACAAGATCGGCGTTGCCCGTAATCAATCGAATATCTAATAAACCCGTCGCTACCCGTAAATCAGATGTTGCGGCATCTCTAGTTTCGCTACGGGTTCTTACAGAATGATCCACGCTCTTGGTATCCCACAATGGGTACAGCACCTCATTGACAAGTGCTTTAAGCATTTCCGATGAAACTCTTCCGGAGTGAATAAATAAAATATCTAAATCTGAACCGGGAGATAACTCGCCGCGACCGTATCCTCCGACCGCGGCGAGTGCTATCTCCTTACCCAGTTCTGTTTCACCAAGGTCTTGGATAGCTTTGTGAAACAGTTGAGATAGAAATCGATCGCTCTCGTTCGATCGATCTCGTCTCTCACGGGTACTCATAGGAGTAAGTCTAGATGGCGTCTACGCCGCGCTCTCCTGTACGCACGCGAATTACCTGATCAACTGGTGTTGTCCAAACCTTTCCATCACCAATCGAACCTGTTGAAGCCGCCTTAACAATGACATCGACTACAGAATCTGCATCCTTGTCATCGACAAGCACTTCTAGACGTACCTTCGGAACCAAGTCGACCGTGTATTCAGCACCGCGGTAAACCTCAGTGTGACCACCTTGACGACCAAATCCACTTGCTTCAGACACAGTCATTCCTGTGATTCCTGCGCCTTGAAGGGCGTTCTTTACATCCTCTAACTTGAATGGCTTCAAGATTGCTGTAATGAGTTTCATTATTTATGCCCCCTTCGAGAATCCAAGGACGCTGCCCTGGCTGTTATCTGTTAGCTCGTATGCGCGTTCAGCATGAATAGCTACGTCAATGCCTGCAAGCTCTTGATCATTGGTAATTCTGAATCCGATTGTTAGATCCACAATCTTGCCGATAATCAATGTTGCGATAAATGAGTACGCAAGAACCGCACCCGCACCAATTGCCTGCTTTACAAGCTGTTCTGTTCCGCCACCGTTGAATAGACCAACATCGACACCAACAAAACCAATCATGACTGTGCCGACGATTCCACCTACAAGGTGAACCGCAACAACATCAAGAGAGTCGTCATATCCGAGCTTGAACTTGAGGCCCACTGAAAGTGCACAGAGCGCACCAGCCACAGCGCCAATAATCAAGGCACCGCTTGCGTTAACAGCGGCACACGCTGGAGTAATCGCAACCAAACCTGCAACCACACCTGATGCTGCGCCAAGACTTGTTGCATGACCATCACGAATTTTTTCAACAAGCAACCAAGAAAGCACAGCAGCTGTTGTCGCACCGATTGTGTTTAGAAGCGCTAGACCTGCTGTTCCATTTGATGCAACTGCAGAACCAGCGTTGAAGCCAAACCATCCAAACCACAAGAGAGCAGCACCTAGCATTACCAAAGGCAAGCTATGTGGACGCATTGGAATCTTTCCGAAGCCAACGCGCTTTCCTAAGATTAGAGCAAGTGCTAAACCTGCTGCACCTGCGTTGATGTGTACCGCGGTACCACCTGCAAAGTCCAGCGCACCAAGATCATTTGCAATCCAACCACCAGTCTTTGCGACAAAGTTATCAAATGCAAATACCCAGTGAGCAACTGGGAAGTACACAAGCGTTGCCCAAATACCTGCAAATACCATCCATGCGCCAAACTTCGCACGATCTGCGATCGAACCAGAAATCAAAGCTACTGTAATTGCCGCGAAGATTCCTTGGAAGGCGATAAATACCGCGGCTGGAATTGTTCCGATTAATGCAGCTGAGTTATCCAGTCCATTAAGAAATGTGAATTGACCGATATCTCCAATTAAACCTTTTCCTCCAACGGAGTCTCCAAAGACCATAGAGAATCCAAATGCAATCCATAGAACAAAAACAATTGCTAGCGCACCAAATGACATCATCATCATATTAAGAACGCTCTTTACGCGAACCATGCCACCATAAAACAGTGCAAGTCCCGGAATCATAAGAACAACAAGACCCGTACTAATTAACATCCAAGCGGTATCGCCTGTATTGATAACTACTTCCTCCATGAAAGACCACCTAATTTGTGTCGAGAAATTTCTCGTCTTTGAGATGGCCAAACCTTCTCTAACCCCAGTTACAAAGAAGGGCTCACTTGGTTTCAGGTTGGTGACAAAAAGCGGTGTTGTGTTACATCTGGGTTACGCCAGCAGCCCCTTGATATAGCTCTGAGCCTCAAAGGGAGCAAAATCCCCCTCGGACTCCCCTGTTCCGACCCACTTGATTGGAATTCCGAGTTCAGCCTCGATAGCTAGAGCTACCCCGCCCTTAGCGCTTCCATCTAACTTGGTTAAGACAATCCCGGTTACTTCAACACTTTCAGTAAAGATCTTTGCCTGTTGTAATCCATTTTGACCAGTTGTTGCATCAATTACTAAGAGAACTTCATTAATTGGTGAAACCTTTTCAACAACCCGCTTGACCTTTGAAAGCTCGGCCATTAAATCACTCTTATTGTGCAAACGACCTGCGGTATCGATGATGAAAATATCACTTTTAGAATCTTGAGCGGTTTTCGCTCCATCAAATGCAACAGATGCTGGATCCCCATTTTCTTTTCCGGAAATTACAGCAACGCCAATTCGATCTCCCCAAGTCTTTAATTGATCAACCGCTGCTGCTCTAAAGGTGTCACCCGCAGCCAGCACAACACTCTTTCCGCTGCGCTTGTAATACGAAGCTAACTTTGCAACTGATGTTGTTTTACCGGTGCCATTAACCCCAACAACCATGATCGTTGTCGTTGCCTCACCGAGTATCGGTTCATGAGAGTTAGAGGAAAGGTTTTTTGTCATGATTTCAACGAGCGATTCTTCAGCGTTCTCGCTCTTTACTTTCTTTGCAGCCTCTAGAAACTCTTGGGTAAGACGTGGTCCTACATCAGATGAAAGTAGCTCCTGCTCAAGTTCAGCCCAGTCAGCTGGGGAAAAATCATTGGTGCCCTTTATCTTGGCGATGAACTTACTAAAAAGACCCATCGTGCAACGCCTTAACTTGCGTCAGATTCGCGCAAGCGTTGTGAGATAACTTCTGTTACACCATCGCCACGCATTGTTACGCCATACAAAGCATCTGCAATCTCCATGGTGCGCTTTTGGTGGGTAATGATGATCAGCTGAGAGCTTTCACGAAGCTCTTCGAGAACACCCAACAAACGGCCAAGGTTTACATCATCAAGTGCAGCCTCGACCTCATCAAGTACATAGAACGGACTTGGACGAGCTTTGAAGATTGCAACAAGCATTGCCACCGCGGTTAAAGACTTTTCTCCACCTGACAGTAAAGATAGACGCTTTACGCGCTTGCCTGGCGGACGTGCTTCAACATCAACACCTGTTGTCAATGGATTGTCTGGATCGGTCAAGATTAAGCGACCATCTCCACCAGGAAATAGTCGAGCAAAGATCTCTTCGAAATGCTTAGCGGTCTCTTCGTAAGCTTCCATGAAGATTGATTGAACTCGGTCATCAACCTCTTTAATGATGTCCAAGAGATCCTTCTTCGTATTCTTCAAATCCTCTAACTGTTCAGCAAGGAACTTCAAGCGCTCCTCTAGTGATGTGTACTCTTCAAGTGCAAGAGGGTTGATCTTTCCGAGCAAATTCAATGAGCGCTCAGCAGATGCCAAACGCTTTTCTTGCTGATCGCGACGGTATGGAACCATCTCAGTTGAGATGATCTCGCCATCCTCGGTTTCGTGGAATGTTGGAACATCCTTATCAGGACCATACTCATTGACCAAAGTTGCGGTATCAATACCAAACTCTTCAACGGTCTTTGCTTCCAAAGTTTCAATACGCAAACGTTGTTCAGCGCGTGCAATCTCATCCTTATGGACACTTGATGTTAATTGCTCGAGCTGAGATGCAAGTTCTCGTCCACGTGTGCGGACAGTTAAGGTTTCGCCATCGCGGGCTGCGCGAGACTCTTCCAGGCGACCACGCTCTGTCGCAGCTTTAGCGATAGAGCGTTCGATGTGAATCAAAACTTCATATGCAGCCTCTGCCACCGCTTGAGAAATAACAGCGGCTCGTGCTCGTGCGCTACGTCGAACAATTGCTCGCTCTGAAGCATCTCGCTCTGATTGCGCTGATTGCTCTAAGGCGAGTGCACGTGCTGCAACTGAATCTACGCGCTCTTCAATTGTGCGAACTGCAAGTCGTGCCTCAACTTCAGAGGTACGAGCAACTGATACTTGGTTGCGAAGTACTTCGGTGCGTGAGTGATCCGGCTCTGCCACTTCACCACGTTGCTGCAGTTGAGATTGCGCGATAGTAATTTCACCTTCATCGCGGGATTTTGCAGCTGTTGCCTCATTGATCGAGGTATTTAAACGCTCAACCTCTGCCATTGCAGATTTCATATTTTGACCAGAAACAGCAAGTTGTTCAGTTAACGCTGCAATGCGGGCATCAGATTCGTTGAGCTTTGAAAGTGCAGCATCAAAATCTGCCTGACGAGATGCAACCTCGGTGCTAGCAGTTGAAATCTCAAACTTAAGGCGATCACAGTTGTGTGTAATCTCTTGCAGCTTTGTTTCCAACCCATCGATTAATGCTTTGATCTCGATCAGTGACGATGAAGATTTTGATCCACCACGTGCACGATCTCGTGAAACTACATCCCCATCGCGGGTCACAACGGTGACTGAAGGGTGAGATCTTAAAATCGCTTCTGCAGCGTTGGCATTTTCAGCAACAACTGTTGATGACAACAGCGATGTGATCAAATCACCAATTGATGATGAACGAATATGCGCAGATAGTGGATTTAGTCCAGATGGAATTGATGAATGTGAACCTTGTCCCGGTTCAAATACCAAAACATCTGCTTGCCCAAGATTTTCATTGCGCAAAGTAGTCAACGCTGTAACCGCAGATGAAAGATCCTTCACCACAACCGCATCTGCCAAAGAACCAAGCGCTGCAGCAGCTGCTGCTTCCCATCCATTATCAATCTCAATCAACCCTGCGATGCTTCCAAGGATCGAAACTCCGCGCGAATCACGAAGGAGCGCTGAAGCACCATCTCGTGTTTGCGAGGTCAACTTCATCGCTTCTAGCTTTGATTCAACAGCGTTTCGCTCACGATCTGCCGCACGTTCTGCCTCAACTAAATCGGAGTACTTAGCTTTCGAGCTTTCCAGTGCAGATTTTGAGTTTTCAAACTGTGAATCCAGACCTAGTTCGCCTGAATCGGCACTTGCAATTTCGAGTTCATGAGATGAGTACTCACGCTTTGCTTGATCAACACGAGCTTGTGCCTCATCGCGTGCCTTAATAAGTCGAGCAATCTCTTCAGCGATCGCTTCAAGGCGAGCATTAAGGGATTTGATATGTCCCTCTTGGCGCGCAGTTCCTTCTCGCGCATCAGCGATAGCACGCATTGCTGCGGCAATAGTGTCTTCATCGCTCTTGAGCGCAACCTCTGCCTGAGCAAGCGCTGCTGTTGCCTGCGCTAATTGTTGTTGTGCAGAAAGTACATCTGCGCGAAGTTGTGTCTCTTCTGAGCGAAGTGTTCGAGCTTCACCATCCAAACTTTCGGGATCGCGACCTGAAGTACGCGCCTCCTCTGCTTCCTCATTGAGGAAACGTGAACGCTCTTGCGCCAGGCTTTGGGTTCCGCGGAACTTTTCGCGCAATGAGTTTAAGTTGTAGAAAGTTTCTTGTGCAGCAAGTAGCAATGGACCCTCATAGGCAGCTTGAGCATCCAACGCTTCTTCACGACGTCTAACCAAGTCAAGATCATTTTCTACTGAGGTTCTGCGTTCGCGTAATGCGTTCTCATCTGCAACTTCAAGCTCTAAGGTCTTAGACATCGAAATAAAGTCATCGGCTAGCAGACGAAGCTTTGCATCGCGAAGATCTGCCTGAATCGTTGCCGCTTTCTTTGCGACCTCTGCCTGCTTACCCAATGGGCGAAGTTGTCTGCGTAGCTCAACTGTTAAATCCTGTACACGCGCAAGGTTTGCTTGCATTGAATCTAATTTGCGAAGTGCTTTCTCTTTACGTTTACGGTGCTTGAGAACACCGGCGGCTTCTTCAATGAATCCTCTGCGCTCTTCAGGTGTTGCCATCAAGATCGCATCAAGCTGACCCTGTCCAACGATGACGTGCATTTCGCGGCCGATACCCGAATCGCTGAGCAGTTCTTGAATATCTAATAGACGTGAAGCTTCACCATTTATTTGGTACTCACTTTGTCCATTGCGAAATAAAATTCTAGAAATTGTGACTTCTGTGTAATCAATTGGTAAAGCACCATCAGAGTTATCGATGGTAAGTGAAACTTCTGCGCGGCCCAGTGGTGCACGTCCACTCGTTCCAGCAAAGATGACATCTTCCATCTTGCCGCCGCGTAGTGATTTCGCGCCCTGCTCACCCATAACCCAGGTGAGGGCATCAACAACATTGGATTTACCGGAACCGTTGGGACCAACCACGCAGGTGATTCCGGGTTCGAGTCGAAGAGTGGTTGCCGAAGCGAAGGACTTAAAGCCCTTAAGCGTCATACTCTTCAAATACACGCGGTAAACCTATCGCCTATTGAGCGTGATTTTGGCGAATTTAGCCTTGCGGATTGGCGGTTTTTAAAGCCTCATAAGCAGCGCGGGCGGCGACTTGTTCCGCCTCTCGCTTGCTCTTTCCAGTACCGGTGCTCAACGCTTGCCCAGCTAACATCGCAACCGCGGTGAAGTTCTTATCGTGATCAGGACCCTCTTCGCTGACAATGTATTCCGGCGCACCCTTACCTAATGAGGCGGCCAACTCTTGCAGCGCGGTCTTGCCATCAAGTCCGGCGCCACGTGCTACCGCTGAATCCATCGTTGGGGTAATTAAAGTACGCACGATCTCGGTGCATCGTGCAAAACCAAACTGTAAATAAATAGCGCCAATCAATGCTTCAAGAGCATCTGCTAATAAAGAGTTTTTATCGCGACCATTTGTTACCTCTTCACCTTTTCCAAGGCGGATGTATTGGCCAAGTTGTAATCCACGTGCAATATCTGCCAATGCGCGCATGTTGACAACACCTGAACGCAATGGAGATAAACGACTCTCATCAAAATCTGGATACCGTTTGTACAGCTCTTCAGTAACAATTAATCCAAGAACTGAATCACCAAGAAATTCAAGGCGTTCATTAGTTTCTTGACTCCCCGATTCATATGCAAATGAACGGTGAGTAAAGGCCAACTCAAGCAAAGCTGGATCGAGTGTTACTCCCAGCTGCTCACTGAGCATGGAGCTCAGATCAGACCTCTAGTACCTGACGACGGTTGTAAGTACCGCAAGTTGGGCAAGCGGTGTGCTGCA
>JBDLUF010000031.1:0-10948 GCA_039805445.1 Actinomycetota bacterium
CTTTTCGGGATGAATTGCCAGCCATGATCAGATCTCGTTTCAGTTATTAATTAATAGACCAGCGAGGTCCTTGAGCAGTGTCCTCAATTGTAATTCCTAAAGCAGCAAGCCCATCACGGATGGCATCTGATGCAGCGAAATCCTTACGCTCACGGGCAGCTGCGCGCTCTGCCAAAGCCAATTTAATTGTTCCATCAAGGGCTGCTGATAGATCTGAGCCACCAGATGTTGCAAATGCGGCATCAAATGGATCACAGCCCAATACTTCAAGGGCCCCACGAATTTCATTTGCGTTTGCAGAAATCGCAGCGGTGTCATTATCTGTTATCGCTTGATTTCCAAGACGAAGATTTTCGCTAATAGTTGCAAGTGCTGCAGGCACCGCTAAGTCATCATTCATCGCTGCGGTAAATGCAGCGCTCAAAGTTGGAGTTGGTTGTGCACCTAGAACCTCCGTTGCACGGTTTAAGAAGTTTTCAATACGACGGAAGTTTGTTGCAGCTTCTTGCAACGCCTCCGGTGAGTACTCGAGCATCGAACGATAATGCGCTCCACCTAAGTACCAACGAAGTTCAATTCCGCGAACAATCTTTAAAATTTCATGAACCTGCAAAGTGTTACCCAAAGACTTTGACATCTTTTCGCCGGATTGAGTTACCCACGCGTTGTGTAACCAACGTTGCGCAAAACCGTAACCGGCAGCTTCAGATTGTGCGATCTCATTTTCATGATGAGGGAAAACTAAATCTAATCCGCCACCATGAATGTCAAAGCTTTCACCAAGGTATGCATGTGCCATTGCAGAACATTCCAAGTGCCAACCAGGACGACCTGGTCCCCATGGTGTTGGCCATGATGGATCTCCGGGCTTTGCCGCTTTCCATAGAGCAAAGTCGCGAACATCTTTTTTGTAGGTTTCATCAGCATCGGCTGCTGGTTGTAAATCATCTAAGTGTTGGCGTGACAAAGTTAGGTAACGCTTTAACTTGCGAACCTCTAAGTACACATCGCCATTCCCTGGTGCATATGCCGCACCATTTTCAATAAGGGTGTGCATCAAATCAACCATCTGGGTGATGTGGCCGGTTGCGCGAGGTTCGTAGGTTGGAGGTATGACATTAAGCGCTTCGTAGGCTTGTGAAAAGATGCGCTCGTACTTCATTGCCAGCGCCCACCACGGCATTTCTTCGTGGACCGCTTTGTGCAAGATCTTGTCATCAATATCGGTGACATTACGGATAAAAGTGACTGCGTACCCCTGCTTTATCAACCAGCGTCGCAAAATATCGAAGTTAACACCGCTGCGAACATGGCCGATGTGTGGGTAGGACTGAACCGTTGCACCACACACATAAATCGAAACCCTTCCAGGTTCGATTGATTTAAATTCGCTTACTTCACGAGTAGCTGTGTCATACAGATTCAATCTCTTTAAATAATCACTAGTCATGGCACCTGAACCAAAGCATTTGCGATCACGTAAATACCTTCACCTCGACCCGTAAATCCCATTTGATCTGAAGTTGTTGCAGCAACAGATACTGGAGCACCAAGGGCAGCAGATAAAACCTTTTGGGCTTGATCGCGACGTGGTGTGATCTTTGGTTGGTTGCCAACAATTTGCAAGGCAACATTGTTGATCACAAATCCCTTTGCCGTTACAAAGTCGCGCAGCTTTTCAATCATTGCAACACCTGATGCGCCAGCCATTTCAGGTGTATCAACTCCAAAGAAAGTTCCGACATCACCTAATTGGCAGGCAGATAAAACCGCATCGCACAGCGCATGTACCGCAGCATCACCATCGGAATGACCAACTAGACGCGGTGCATCTGGCCATTGCAATCCTGCGAGCGCGCATGGGCCGGTCTCACCAAATTGATGAGCATCGACTCCGACTCCGGTTCGTAATTTAGAAATCAATGATCATTACTTTCTACGATCTCCTGAAGCTTGGCGATTGTTTCCTCTTCAGTTGCACCTTCAACTGTTACGACAACCTCATCGCCACACTTAACTCCCAGAGTCATCACACGAAGAACACTTGCACCATCAACGGCAGGTGTTGCCTGTCCATCAACGATCTTTGCAAGGCGCACAACATTGCCCGACCCCTTTGCCGTTGAGGCAAAGAGTGCTGCCGGGCGAGCATGCAGACCAACGGCTGATGCGACTACTGAGCGGAATTCCTTCATACCCCGTAGCGTAACCTCACTGCCAGTAGTGTTTAATATGAACATCCATTCAAGCCGCTGCACAAATGTGAAAGTTGGAGTATGAGCGCGAACCCCCTGCTAATGGGCCATCCACTGTCATCCACCGAGCATGCCCGCCACGCCCTTTTATATATGTGGCGAATCCGTAAATTTGAAGAGGCGGTTGAAGATCTCTTTGGTCGCGGCATGATGCACGGAACGATGCACCTTTCTATCGGACAAGAGGCATCACCAACTGGAATGTGTATGGCGTTAACGCTGCAGGATCAAATTACCTCTACCCACCGTGGACATGGACATTGCATTGCAAAGGGTGCTGATTTAACCCGCATGATCGCAGAGTTGCTTGGAAAGAAGATTGGTTACTGCGGTGGTCGCGGTGGTTCGATGCACATCGCAGATGTTGAAACTGGAAACCTTGGTGCAAATGGTGTTGTTGGTGGAGGTCTACCAATCGCAGCAGGTGCAGCTCTTGCTTCAAAGATGATGAAGCGTGGAACAGTTGCTGTCTCCTTCTTTGGTGATGGCGCGATGAATGAAGGCGCTTTCCATGAAGCAGCAAATATGGCAGCGATCTGGAAGTTGCCGATGATTTTGTTCTGCGAAAACAATGGTTATGGAATGTCATCATCTACCGCAAAAGCTTTTGCAATTGATAACTTGGCAGATCGCGGTAAGGGTTATGGAATCCCAGGCGTCAATGTTGATGGCAATGATGTCGTTGCGGTGTACGAAGTTGCACAAGCCGCCGTTGATCGCGCTAAAGCAGGTGAAGGTCCAACCTTGATTATTGCTGAAACTTATCGCTGGAAGGGTCACTCTCGTTCAGATAAGAATTTGTACCGCACTAAAGAAGAGATTGAAGAGTGGCGAACTAAGGATCCAATTCCACAGTTCATCGCACGTGCGATTGAGGCACAATTATTAACGCAAGAGCAATGCGATGAGATTCAAAATGAGGCGATTGAAGCGATTAAGGCTGCGGTAAATGAGTCTGTAAAGGCTGAAGCCGCTGAGCCATCAGGGCTATTAGACGCTGTTTTTAAGGCGGTGACAGCATGAGCGATCGCATGTTAACTATGGCTGAAGCTGTTCGCGAAGCTATGTCTATCGCCTTTGATGAACGTCCAGAAGTTTTCTTGTTGGGTGAGGATGTCGGAATTTACGGCGGCGCCTTTGGTGTTTCTGGCGATATGTACCACCGTTACGGAGCAGAGCGAGTTTTAGATACTCCGATCGCAGAGCTTGGAATTGTTGGCGCCGCAGTTGGTGCTGCGCTTTCAGGAATGCGTCCCATTGTTGAAATTCAGTTTTCAGATTTCACCGCGCAAGCGATGGATCAAATTGCAAACCAAGCTGCAAAGATTCACTTCATGTTGGGTGGTGCTTTGCATGTACCGATGGTTTTGCGTACACCACAAGGTTCAGGTACCGGAGCTGCAGCGCAGCATTCGCAAAACCTGGAACCATGGTTTGCATCGGTTCCAGGATTAAAGGTTGTTGTTCCATCAAACCCAGCAGATGCCAAGGGTTTGTTACTTGCAGCGATCGATGATCCAAACCCAGTAATTTTCTTGGAACACAAACTGCTGTACAAGATTCCTGGTCGCGATCCAGTTCCTGAAGGTGCAACACGAATTCCCCTAGGTGTTTCCAAGGTTGTCCGCGAAGGTAAGGATTTAACAATCGTTGCAACCGGCATCATGGTCAACAAGACATTCGAAGTTGCAGAAAAATTAGCAGCTGAAGGTATTTCTATTACCTTGATCGATCCGCGCACAATTTCGCCGCTAGATATGCAACCTGTATTTGAATCAGTTGAAAAAACCGGTCGTTTATTAGTTGTCCAAGAAGGTCCGGCACACGCAGGCTTTATCAATGAAGTAATTGCACAAATGGCTGGTTCCTCCTCATTTGGGTCATTAATCGCCCCTATTAAGCGCTTAGCGGGCATGAATATTCCGATCCCATACGCACCTCAGCTTGAAAAGGCTGCGGTTCCGCAGATCGAAGATATTGAAGCTGCAGCTCGCGAGATAGTTAAGAACTGGCGATGAGTTTCAAATATCCAGTTGTCATGCCGAAGATGAGCATGACTATGGAGACCGGTGAGTTAATCAACTTTCATGTCAAAGTTGGCGACCAGGTAAAAAGTGGTGATGTCTTATTTGAAGTAATGACAGACAAGATCGACATGGAGGTAGAAGCTCCAGCAGATGGTGTTATTGAATCCCTGCTTGCGGATCCTGGGGCCGTCATTGAGATTGGTAAACCAGTTTTGATCATGTTGACCGATACAGAGGTAATGGCCTTTGATTTTGGCGATGATGATCAACCAGTAGCAGCGGTTGAGGTTTCAACACCCGCCCCCGTTGTTGAAACACCTGTTGTTGCAGCAGCACCAATAATTGTTAACACCAATGTTAAAGCTGTTCCAAAAGCCCGCGTTGAAGCCGCTAACCGCGGAATTGATCTGCGCACCGTGCATCCAACCGGTCCTGATCGCACCATCACGATGCAGGATGTCAATGGCGCACAATTAGATCCTGCAATTCTTAAACGACAAGAGGCGAACAAGGCTCTGATCGCTAAGGGAATAGAAATGACCCGCGCAATTGCGCAAGCCTCATTTAACCGAAAAGTTTCGGCAAACTTTGATCACGCATCCTTTATCGCTGCTTGGGCCAAGGTTTTACGTGGACGTCCAGATTTAGCAGCCCATGAACACATTGGTGTTGCTTTAATTATTGAATCTAAGTATGGAAGTGCGTTGCCGGTATTTAGAGATCCAGATCAGGCCAGCCTTAATGATTTACGGACACTGGTTGCATCCACCACCGATGCGGCAAAGAACGGAAAGGTGCCTGTAGCAATGCTTTCAGGGGCAACTACGACGGTCTTTGATCTGACCACATACTCGATGAGCTCTGCCACCCCGCTGTTATTTCCTAACCAAGTGACATCGGTGACGATTGGATACGAAAGCGAAACAGCAAAGAATATTTCACTTACTATTGATCTGAACTTCTGTGACTTTTATGATGGTGCACTACTGCTCGATGCCCTCGTCGCTTCTTTGTAGAAGCGCTCAACTAAAGGATTGATAGTGACAACACTAAGTGGCATACCTGCAAGTTCAGGTGCAGCTGTCGGTCCCTTCTTTCTTTTAAATACAAATATTCCGGTTCCAACCGGCCAGCCATCACACCAAAGTTTTGAGGCTGAAGGTCACGCCCTTAACTTGGCGATTAAGAATGTTGGCTTAGATCTAGAAGCACGCGCCGCCAGAACAACTGGTGAGCTACAGGAAATTTTGTTAGCAACCGCCGAGATTGCAACCGACCCAGCGATCGCTGAGGAAGCAGCAGGCTTTATTGCAAGTGGCCACACCGCAAGTTATGCCATGGTCAAAGCAACTGAAGTTTTTCAGGAGCTACTTGCCGCATCAGGTGGTTACTTGGCAGAGCGTGTGAGTGATGTTGCAAATATTCGAGATCGAGTTTTATGCGAGATTGCAGGAATTGCCTACCCAGAGATTCCGCACTTTGCTGTTCCAACTGTTTTGATCGCTCAAGATTTATCCCCAGCAGATACCGCAGATCTTGAAACCGACAAGATCTTGGCGATTGTTACCGCAGGTGGTGGACCAACAAGTCACACCGCGATCATTGCTAGATCCAATGGAATCGCAGCGGTAGTTGCTTGCCCTGGAGTTGTTGAAGCTGCGCAATCAAATGCCGGAGCAACAGTTGCAGTTGATGCAACAAATGGACAGGTGACCTTTAACCCAGATCTAGGGCTGAAATCCCAGATCGCATCAACAATTGAGAAGATAAAGGCCCGTAAATCAAGGGTTATTGCTCGTTCTGCCGATGGTTATGTGACAACCGATGGAACCGCAGTTCCCATTTATGCAAACATCGGTCGTTTAGAGGACACCGTTGCAGCTGTTGCAGCGGGTGCTGATGGTGTTGGTTTACTGCGCACCGAACTTTTGTACTTGGATCGCAATGATGCACCTACGCTGCAGGAACAAACCGCGATTTATACCGCGCTCTTTGCACCATTTAGCGGACAAAAGGTTGTCATTAGAACTTTAGATGCTGGCGCAGATAAGCCAATGGCATTTATTAATTTTGATCATGAACCAAATCCAGCACTTGGTGTGCGCGGATACAGAACAATCTTTGGCCATGAACATTTACTGCGCACACAGTTGCAAGCGATCGCTGACGCTGCCAAGGCAACAACTGCGCAAGTTTGGGTAATGGCACCGATGATTACTCTGCCGGGTGAGGCAGCAGCATTTGTTTCGATGGCACGTGAATATGGATTAACACAAGCTGGAGTAATGATTGAAGTTCCAGCTGCGATTTTCCACGCCGATGAAATTACTAAGGTGTGCGACTTTGTTTCGATCGGTACAAATGATTTAGGTCAGTATCTACATGCTGCAGATCGCGAATCGGCACCCCTGGCAGGATTTAATGATCCGTGGCAACCAGCGTTGCTTCGCGCTGTGCACCAAGTTGCGCAAGCCGGCCTAAAAAACAACACCCCTGTTGGTGTCTGTGGCGAAGCGGCATCAGATGCAGCACTTGCCTCGGTCTTAATTGGTTTGGGAGTATCTTCACTTTCGTGCAGCGTTGCCACACTTACCGATGTTGCGCAAGCAATCACCGCACATTCTTTACAACAATTGATACTGGCTGGTAACGCAGCGATAGCGGCAAACACAGCGCAGGACGCTAAGAATTCGGCCCGATCCCACCTTTCTGGATTGGTCGACCTAGGCCTTTAATCGTTATAAATAAAATCACAAATGTCCTTGATTTCATAGGGTCGCGCACAGCACACTAATCCAAATGTTCAACGAGTGAACGGATGTGACGATTGTGAAGCAGCGCGAAGCAGAGCTGATCCTTCGCGCAGCCCGCCTGTATTACGAGGGCCATTACTCGCAGGATCAGGTCGCATCAAAACTCAATACATCTCGTTCCAATGTTTCGCGAATGTTGTCAGATGCAAAGCGTTTAGGTTTTGTTGAGATCAAGATAGTTTCTCCAACACATAAGCATGAAGCGCTATCGGCGCAGCTGTCAGAGCTTTTAAATATTAAAGATGTGCAGGTAATTACCAGCGAATCAAATGACTTAACTTTAAATACAGTAGGACGTGCAGCTGCGAGCGCACTGTTAAAGCACCTACGAGATAACCAAACTATTGCAATCTCGTGGGGCCGTGGGTTAGAGGCAACTGTTGTAAACACCCATAGCGAAACTTTGTCGGGGCTTAAGGTCACACAGTTAATGGGATCGCTTTCATCAGTTAATACCTCTGTCAGCGCCGAAGAGGTTGGTCGCAATCTCGCTAAAAACCTGAACGCTCAATTTGTTCCTTTCTTATCCCCTGTGGTCGTTAGCAATGCCAAGACCCGCGATTCTTTGCTTGAAGAAGAGAGCATCGCCAAGACTTTGCAGTTAGCTCGCGCAGCTCATGTGGCTCTGGTTGGCATTGGCTCTGCTGGATCATCATCGAGTGAGATGGTCTTTGGCGAGTTCAAAGCCACCAAGGCCCAACGTGATGAGTTGGCCAAGGATTACGCCGGCGATATCGCCGCCCGCTTCTACAAGAAAGACGGCACCCCGTTATCGGCAGCGCTCGATGCCCGAGTCATCGGATTAACGCTGGATGAGATCAAAAAGATCCCGCGTGTAATCGGAGTTGCATCGGGTGCGGAGAAGGTTTTGGGCGTGGTTGGGGCCGCTCGTGCGGGGTTAATCGATACCCTAATAGTGGATTTAGCGTGTGCTAACTCTGTCATTAAGTCACTTCAACCAACGGCGGTGAAGAGCGCGTGAGCAATCTAGGCAAGCTATTTATTCTCATCGGCATCATGTGGCTCTTCCAATTGTGGTTTGCCTACAAACAATCAAAGATTTTTCAAGAAGATATCCGCGGCCTGCGCAAGCAAGGAGTTATGGCCGTTGGTATGGGTGGTCGCCGTTATCGAGGCGGACGCGCATTTGTCGCATTAACAGCCGATGACAACGGCATCGTCAAAGATGGATTGGTCCTTCGGGGCTTTACCGTCTTTGCGCGCTCCAAACAGTTGAGCGCATACACAGGATTCTCCATCAATGAGATCGCTTCGGGTGACCGAGTAGCTGAAGGTGAAAAGAAGAAGGTACAAGAGGCTGCCAAAAGCAGTGCTCAATACATTCTGGATCACTTTGAGCGGGTCAAAAGTGGTGGAGAGTAATGACCAAACAAACCGTACGGGTGGTCATTTAAAGGTTGTACAACCAACCATAAAACACTTAGGAGGTGTGCATTGAACCTACAATCTCTGATTCTTCTATCAGCAGATGTAACGGTTGAAAAGCAGGACGGCTTTCTCGGCGTCCTAGCTACAGCAGCTGAAGACTTCATTAAAGTCTTCAATAAGGGTGGTGAAGTTCTTCTCTCACTAATGGGCGGAATTCTTCCAACTCTTATCGTTTTGCTTACTGCAGTAAACGCACTTGTTCGTTTGATCGGTGCGGAAAAGATCGAAGGCCTTGGAAGAGCAGCAGCACGTCCTGGTATCCAGTGGTACCCAGTTCGTTACATCGTTCTCCCATTTGTTGCAGTATTCATGCTTACAAACCCAATGGCATACACAATGGGACGCTTTTTACCAGAACGCTTCAAGCCAGCGTTCTATGACTCAGCGGTTTCATTTGTTCACCCAATCTTGGGTATTTTCCCTCATGCAAACCCAGGCGAGCTTTTCGTCTATGTAGGTATCGCAACAGGTATCCAGCAACTCGGTTATGGTCTTGGTGACCTAGCTGTTCGTTACTTGCTTGTCGGTCTAGTCGTTATCTTCATTCGCGGAATAGTCACTGAACTAATCACCGCTCGAATGATGAAGAAGGGTGCATAACATGAGCGCATTAAATAACCTCATCGTTAAGATCGGTCGTTCTGTTGGTGGAGTAGTAGGAACTCTCTATCAGGCAGGTCGCGATTCTGTCGATACAGTAATTCGCAACGTGATCCCATTTATGGCGTTCATCTCATTCATCATCGGTTTGATTCTTACAACTGGTATTGGTGACTGGATCGCTAAGGGACTTAAGGGATCTGCATCAACTCTTCCAGGGTTGCTACTTATCTCAGTTGTTTGTGCGATTCCACTTATCTCTCCATTGCTTGGACCAGGAGCGGTAATTGCACAGATCGTTGGAACACTTCTTGGTGTAGAGATTGGTAAGGGAAACATCCCTGCTCAATACTCACTTCCAGCGTTGTTTGCTATCAACCCACAGGTTGGTTGCGACTTTATCCCTGTAGGTCTTGCTCTCGGTGAAGCCGAGCCTGAGACTGTAGAGGTTGGTGTTCCAGCGGTTCTATTTAGCCGTTTGATCACTGGTCCTCTATCAGTTGTCATCGCTTACTTCGCAAGCTTCGGCCTCTACAGCAAGTAGTAGTGACTTTAAACCCCAAGGTGTGGGCAACTACACCTTGGGGTTTAATACTCCAATAAGTAGTATTCAATAAAGAATTTAGCCAAGGGAGAGAAAAATGGGCGCATACAAGTCAGTAGTTATTTCTGCAGGAAAAGGTGGTTGGGGTGGACCTTTAACAATCACACCTACAGATGATCGTCCATACATTTATTCAGTTACTGGCGGTGGAATTCACCCGGTAGCAGCTCGCATTGCAGAGCTAACAGGCGGAACACCATTTGATGGTTTCAAGAGCAGCGTTCCTTTCGACAAGATCGCAGTTGCAGTTATCGACTGCGGCGGAACAGCGCGCGTTGGTGTGTACCCAATGAAGAAGGTATTAACAGTTGATATTCACGCAACCAGCCCAGCTGGCCCACTTGCGATGTTTATTACCCCAGAGCTTTTTGTATCAGGTGTAAAGCCTGACAACATCGTAGAAAAGTAAATCTTTGTCAGAAATCGTTTACTCAACGACGGTCACAGCCGTTGGAGAGTTAGTACCTGATTTTGCCGAACAAGGTGTCCTTGTCTTTTTCGGAGAAAACGCTCCTGCAGAGTTGCATGAGTTCTCAATCATTCATACTCCAGATGTGCAAACTCGAGCACCACAAGTTGGAGACAGAATCACCTTGGCACAGAACACGTACAACGTTCTAGCTGTTGGCTCTGTTGCTAGCGACAACCTTTTAAATCTTGGCCATTTAGATCTGAAGGCAAATGGGCTCACAGAGCCTGAGATGCCAGGAGATGTAAATGTTGAAGCAGTGTCGCTTCCAGTTGTAAAAATCGGAGATCGCTTAACTGTGATCTCACAACCTTAGAAAAGAGTTCACGGTGTCTTACTCAACTCGTTTACGAGAGCACGCTCAGAAAATCGGTCGCGATACACGCATCGCTCTAGTTGGTGCGGGCCAAATGGGCCGCGGTTTTGGTAACCAGCTAGGTCATATGGATGGCATCGCGCTATCTGTAGTTATCGATATCGACCCAGAGCGCATCAAGATTGTTTACGCAGATCTTGGCATCACAGATATCGTGTTTAGCGATGATAAGGATGTGCTTTCACAGGCGATTCTTGCGGGAAAGCACACTGGAACATCAAACTCTGAGATCGTTTCTGAGCTACCAGTAGATGTAGTTGTTGAAGGAACAGGTATTCCAGATATCGGCGCCCGCATTACCCACTCTTCACTATTGGCTAAGAAAGATGTGGCTGTTCTAAATGTTGAAATGGAT
>JBDLUF010000032.1:0-10856 GCA_039805445.1 Actinomycetota bacterium
GGTCTGCACACTGTGTGCCAAGAAGCGGCCTGTCCAAATATCTTTGAATGTTGGGAAGATAAAGAGGCGACCTTCTTAATCGGTGGTGATCGTTGCACTCGACGTTGCGATTTCTGCAACATTGATACTGGAAAGCCACTTCCTATCGATCGTGAAGAGCCACGCAAAGTTGCTGAATCTGTTCAATCTATGGGTCTTCGCTATGCAACTATCACAGGTGTAACTCGCGATGACCTTGAGGATGAAGGTTCTTGGTTATATGCGGAAACAATTCGCGTTGTACATGAACTCAACCCTGGTACTGGCGTAGAAATGCTGGCACCAGATTTCAATGCAAAACCAGAGCTTCTGAATCCAATCTTTGAAACCCGTCCCGAGGTTTTCGCACACAATCTTGAAACAGTTCCACGAATTTTCAAGCAGATCCGCCCTGCATTTACCTACGAAAAATCACTTAAAGTGATTGGTATGGCTCAAGATTTTGGCTTGATTACAAAGTCCAATTTGATTCTTGGTCTTGGCGAAACCCGTGAAGAGATTTCACAAGCTTTGGTTGATTTGCACAATGCAGGTTGCGACCTCATTACTATTACTCAATATCTGCGTCCAACAAATAAGCACCACCCAGTAGAGCGATGGGTAAAGCCTGAAGAGTTTGTTGAGCTAGCCCAAGAAGCAGAACAAGTTGGTTTCCTCGGAGTAATGAGTGGACCACTCGTTCGCTCTTCTTATCGTGCGGGCCGCTTGTATAAGCAAGCCATGGAAAAGAAATCTGCACGTGGCTGATCTTGTTTACCCACCTGTAATCACTCTGGTCAAGGGTTTTTGGAAGTACCTAGGGTTTCAATTTGATTTCCAGGGTCAGGAAAATATTCCTCGCAAAGGTGGAGCGATCCTTGCTATCAATCATGTGAGTTACTTAGATTTTGCGATCGCCGGCACCGGTGCACTTCCGGTCAAGAGATATGTTCGATTTATGGCAAAGAAAGAGATCTTTGACAACAAGATCGCTGGACCGCTTATGCGCGGCATGCACCACATTAATGTTGATCGTAGTAATGGTTCGGCATCATTTGTTGCAGCACTTCGTGCTCTTAAAGCCGGCGAAATAATCGGGATCTTTCCAGAAGGAACTATCTCTACCAGCTTTGAAATTAAGGGGTTGAAATCTGGAGCGGTGCGACTTGCAGCAGGAGCCGGCGTGCCAATTGTTCCCACCATTGTGTGGGGTGGCCAGCGCGTTTATACAAAGGGTGTGAAGCCAAACTTCAAGCGAGGCAAAACCCCAGTGACGGTGCGTTTTGGTGAAGCGATTAACTATTCAAAAGATGTAGATGTTGAGGCGGCAGAACTTCACTTACGACAGGTGATGACCTCAATGCTCCATGAGGTTCAAGAAAACTACCCAGATAGTCATGTGGGCCAGCGTTGGGCACCAGTTCGTCTTGGTGGAACCGCTCCTGCGCCACTAAACTAACGCCATGTTTAAGAGAAAAGCTAAAGAAAAGAAGATCAAGACCCCTCGATTCCAAACCTTCCGCGATGCTTACAAGGTGACCAAGCAAGTAAAGCCTTGGATCACAATCGCGCTCATTGGAATCTTTGCTGTTTCATGGGCGATCGGTATCGGAATTGGCGCAGCTCTGGGCCATCCGTATTACTTCGGATTTATTTTCTTTCCATTAGCTCTCCTTATTACTCTTTTGTTCTTTACACGTCAGGCTGGAACAGCTGCCTACACATCAATTGAAGGTCAGATTGGTGCAGGCGCAAGTGTTTTGATGGCGATTCGTAAGGGCTGGACAACTACTCCCGCTGTCGCGGTTGCTAGAAATCAGGACATGGTCCACCGCAGTGTTGGACGTGCCGGAATTGTTTTAACTGGCGAAGGTTCTAACGCGGTTCGCCAAATGCTCGCTGATGAACGTAAGAAAGCAGAACGTTTTGCCCCTGGTGTTCCTATCACTGAAATCCTCGTTGGTAGCGAAGATGGTCGAGTACCAATTCGTAAACTTCAAAAGCAGATGCGTCGACTTCCAAAGAAGTTAACACCGCATCAAATGCGTGAGGTTCGTGCACGCCTGAAGGCTGTTGGCGGAATGTCTATGCCAATTCCTAAGGGACCAATGCCAACCCGAGCTCCAAAAATCCGCTAACGCGAGAAGCGTTAAATCTAAGCCCTCGTTAAGACACTTCCACTGAAGCGCTCATGCATGCCTCTGCCATTTTCATCAAAGGTAATTGCAAAAATCACGGTAACTAAGAGCGCTGATCTGATCAGGGCTTGAACTGGAGTGATCGCTCCCCCGTCGGTGAAGCGAATGATCTTGATTCCAAAGATTCGGTGCCCCAGCGATGCACCTTGTAAGGCCGACAGAATCGCGACCTCGGCGAAGAAGAGCGCTAAAACGGTCCAGGAGCGGTTGGGGGCCATCTTGCCAAGGCCACCAGCTGAGGCGGCAACGATGAAGTAACAGGCCAGCCAATCAACCATCAGCGCCGACATCCGTCGACCCAGAGAAACACGGGTGAATTGGGTGCTCATGTGACAAGCCTAACGCTCAAACCTGGCATACGTAACATGAATTTAACAAGCGGGTTATGTCATTTTCACCATGTGGACCTAGGGTTCAACTACGTAAAAGCGCCAGAAACTCAATGATGAGGGGTCTGCGCATCACATGTGAAATTGGGAGAAGCATGTTTAAGAACGCAGCAGAAATTTTTGCTTACATCAAGAAAGAGGATGTCAAACTAGTTGATGTTCGCTTTACAGATTTGCCAGGTATTCAGCATCACTTCAACGTTCCTGTTGAATCATTTGATGAAGCTGTATTTACCGATGGCCTCATGTTTGATGGTTCCTCTATCCGAGGTTTCCAGACAATCAATGAATCAGATATGAAACTGCTACCAGTTCCAGAATCTGCATACATTGATCCATACCGTAAAGAAAAAACCCTCATCATTATTTTCTCAGTTCACAATCCAGTTGATAACACGCCATACAGCCGCGATCCTCGTGGAGTCGTAGCGCGTGCAGTTGATTACATGCGCTCACTAGGAATTGCAGATACTGCATTCTTCGCGCCAGAGGCTGAGTTCTACGTCTTTGACAGTGTTCGCTTCAAGACAGGAATCAACTCAGCTGTTCACGAGATTGAGTCATACGAAGGTGCTTGGAACACAGGCGTTGAGTACGATGCTGATGGAACACCTAACCGCGGATACCGCACACGTGTTAAGGGTGGTTACTTCCCTGTTTCACCAACAGATCAGTTTGCAGATCTTCGCGATGAAATGGTGATGCAGCTAGGCAAGGTAGGACTTCTAGTTGAGCGTTCACACCATGAGGTGGGAACCGCTGGTCAGATGGAGATCAACTACCGCTTTACAGACATTCTTTCTGCCGGTGATGATGTAATGAAGTTTAAGTACGTCATTCGTAACACCGCATGGCAAGGTGGAAAGACAGCAACATTCATGCCAAAGCCACTCTTCGGAGATAACGGCTCAGGTATGCACGTTCACCAATCACTGTGGAAAGATGGAAAGCCACTGTTCTTCGAAGCAGGCACATATGGCGATCTTTCAGATATGGCACGTTGGTACATCGGTGGTCTTTTGAAGCACGCACCATCACTACTTGCTTTCACTAACCCAACAGTGAACTCATACCGTCGCTTAGTTCCAGGATACGAAGCACCTGTAAACCTTGTTTACTCAGCTCGTAACCGCTCTGCTTGTATCCGTATCCCAATTACCGGATCCAATCCAAAAGCAAAGCGCATCGAATTCCGTTGCCCAGATCCATCATCAAACCCATACCTAGCCTTCGCAGCGATGTTGATGGCTGGTCTTGATGGAATCGTCAACAAGATCGAACCACCTGCCCCAGTTGATAAGGATCTCTACGAACTAGAGGGTGACGAGGCTGCATCAATTCCTCAGGTTCCTGGTTCATTGGATCAAGTTCTCAACAACCTCGAGAAGGATCACGACTTCCTTACACGTGGTGGAGTATTTGCGAAAGATCTTATTGATACATGGATCGCATTCAAGCGTAAGGAAGAGGTCGACTATGTTCGACTACGTCCGCACCCAGCTGAGTTCGAACTGTATTACGACATCTAAGCCGTATGTAATTCAACAATTCCGTTAGGACAAAGCCCGCCCCTTAAAAGGCGGGTTTTGTTTTTTACCTTTTTGCTAAAACCTTGAAGAGAAGTACCGAAACGAGAGCGCTCACTATCGATGCAACGATGACGGCAAGAACTGCAATATCTTGAGTCTGCGCATCATTGAAGGCAAGGTTGGCGATAAATATCGCAACGGTAAATCCAATTCCAGCGGCACTTCCTGTTGCCAATAGGGATGGGTTGGTGGCACCTTCTGGAAAATCCGCCACCTTTAACCGCTTTGCTGCGATCGATGCAAGAAGTACTCCTAGTGGCTTACCAAGAACTAGACCCAAGAAAATACCCCAGGCAACAACTGATTGGGCTGCGCCATTAATTGAATCGACGGTGATCACAACCCCGGTATTTGCAAAGGCGAAGAGCGGTACCACGAGGAAGGTACTAATTGGGTGAAACTTAAGTTCCAACCATTCAATGATTGAGACTGACCCATCATCAGCATCTTCAACCCCGGTTGATTTACGAACTATGTTTGGGGTCATTAGCCCAAGAATCACCCCAGCCAAAGTCGGGTGAACACCAGTCTTGTACAAGGAGAACCACAGTGTGAATGCGAAAAGTGAGTAAATAAGGGTTGACTCAACTCCCGCTCTCTTCAAGCCAGCGATTACGAGAACGCTAAATACGCCAGCTGCAAGCCAAGAAAAATTGATTCCCGTTGAATACACGAAGGCAATTATCAAAATGGCACCAATATCATCAATAACTGCAAGGGCTAATAAAAATGAACGAAGTGAGGCAGCTACAGAAGGGCCAATCATCGTTAACAAACCAACCGCCAAAGCGATATCGGTTGCAACAGGAACTCCCCAGCCACCTGGAGCAACATCGCCCGCAATAACTAAGTAGATTAGCGCTGGTACTGCCATGCCACCTATGGCTGCCACAAAGGGCAACATCGCTTTCTTGAATGAAGCAAGGTGGCCGGTAGTTAATTCGCGCTTGATCTCCAAACCAACAACAAAGAAGAATATGCTCATCAGCAAGTAGTTGATCACCTTGAGAATTGAGAGATCTAGTAAATACCAGTCAGCACCGATCGAAAGATGAAAATCTAAGGTTGAGAAGTAATAATCAGAAAGTGGTGAGTTAGCAATCAATAAACCTAATGCAGAGGCTGCAATGATGAGAAAGCCGCTGGTTGACTCACGATTGAGAAAATCGCGAAGTGGAGATATCGGACGGCTCATGTTCGTACTCTAACTGAGCAGACTCTCCTGCGCTCTGATTTTTCGAGCTGACAAAACAATGTGGCCAAAAAAACCGATCAACAAGGCGAAAATTACGCCAATATTTGAGTACGCCCAGGCTCCATCTCTGCCACCGATAAAGCGAAGTAGGTACCCCTGCCACTCCAGCCAAGGTGCAAAGGTGTTGGTCACAAAACCCCAACCAATAATCGAGCCAACACCCATCAAAAGAATAGAGCCCTTATTAACAGATCCGTATAAACCATTGGAATCAAAGAGATCCTTCTCAGAATACGGCTTTTTGCGCAACACAACATCAGCGACAAATATTGCAGACCACACAGCAACTGGTACACCAAGGGTAATTAAGAAACCCTGGAATGGATAGAAGAAATTATCTGCCACCCACACTACGTAAATAGTTCCGGCAAGCATTATTACGGAATCAATAATGGCGGCCTGGTGACGTTTGATTGGAACACCGATCGAAACTAGCGCGAGGCCTGAAGAGTAAAGATCTAAAATCGCACCGCCTACTAATCCCAAAATTGCTACTAGCGCAAAGGGAATTAAATACCAGGTTGGCAACATCGTAGTTAAGGCACCAATCGGATCCATGGAGATTGCATCACTAAGCTGTTTGCTACTTCCTGATAAAGCTGCGCCAAAAATAACTAAAACGATGGGAACGATTGATGCACCCAGAACAGTCCAGCCAACGACCGCCTTACTAGAAACAGTACGAGGCAAGTAACGAGAGTAATCTGCTGCAGCGTTGACCCAACCCAGACCAATTCCGGTGATACCGAAAATTACTGCACCAATGAAACTCTGATGTGAGCCATCTGGAATCGCCTTGATTGCACTCCAATTAACGTTGTCTACGGTCAGTGCGATATAAACCAAAGTCATAATAATTGTTGTAATAGTCAGCAGTTTTTGAAGTTTCATGATTACTCTGAAACCTAGGACTCCTCCAACCACTGTAAGGGTAACGGCGAGAATAAATCCAAGTATTAAAGCTAGATTGTCATTTACTCCCCCGATTCGAGAGAAAACTGTTCCAGTTGCAAGTGTTGCAAGTGAGACTAAAACCGTTTCCCATCCCACGAAGATCAAGTAGGAAAGTGCTCCCGGAAGAACGCTGCCTTTAACGCCAAAAGAAGCACGCGACAAAACCATGGTTGGCGCGTTGGATCTCTTTCCAGCTAACGAGCTGATACCCACCAATAGAAAAGATCCGATAGTTCCGATAAGGGCTGCCGCTGTTGCTTGCCTAAATGAGATGCCAAAGCCTAAAAAGAATGCTCCGTAGGAAAGAGCTAGCAATGAAACATTTGCACCAGCCCAAGGCCAAAATAAGGAGCGGGCTTTTCCTGATCGTTCAGACTCTGCGATTACGTTGGGGCCGTTGATCTCGACATCAATAGCCGGCATCTTTACTTTTTATCCTTCTTAAGATTCACAAAGTATCCGATTGCAAAGATCACCAAAAACACCGCAAGAACGATTGCGCCAAGTGAAAATTCAGCTTTTTCCGGCTCAGCGCTTATTGGCATTGGGGATTGATCCTCTGAATAATCTGGTGAAGCGTTGAATGTGTAATCACCCTCAATGACATGTCCATCATCACCAACAACTCGATACGTAACTGTGAAGGCTCCGGCTGCACTTTGGCCCGAAACCTTGGTGGTGATTCGTCCTCCACTAATGATGGGATCCTCATAGTTCACAGCAATACCTGTTGAATCAACAACTTCCAGTGAATTAACCGCTTGTCCATCAAGGGTTTGTAGATCTCCGCTGAATTCAATCCATACCTGTGTCGGGATTGGGTTCACATTAGAAAATTGTTCCGGAAATGTACTCACAATTTCTACGTGTGCAAAAGCCTGAGGAGTTGTAACAAAAGCTAGAAAACCAAGGATCAGGACACTTATGAATTTACGCATAGTGAGGATCTTAATCTAGAAAGAAGTCAAGTAAGAAATCCTTAGTTCCTGGTGTCACTGAATACTTTTCTAGATCGGTGATGCCTTCACTTGCAAGCAAGAGATCATCGACAAAGAAATTACCTGTGCACTCTTTCGCATCACGATTGAAGATGATGTATGCAGCATCAGCCAAAATCTCTGGTGTACGACCAGCGGATGCATCAATACCCGGAATCATCTGAAGTGCCGCGGTATCAATAACTGTACGAGGCCACAGAGCGTTGACTCCGATTCCATCACGTTTGAACTCTTCAGCCATACCTAGGACACACATACTCATTCCGTACTTAGCCATTGTGTAAGCAACATGGTTTTTAAACCAAACCGGCTTCATCGAAAGAGGTGGAGAAAGGTTAAGAATGTGCGGATTACGACCTTCCGCCGCTGACTTACGTAAATGTGGTAGCGCCGCCTGTGATGTGAGGAAGGTTCCACGAACATTGACATCAAACATCAGATCAAAGCGCTTAGCTGGTGTCTGATCGGTGCGAGTTAAGTTAATTGCACTGGCGTTATTGATCACAATATCGATTCCACCAAAGGCATCTGCCGCTTGTGCCACCGCGGCTTCGATTTGAAGCTCATCACGAAGATCACATTGAATAGCTAGCGCTTTGCCACCTGCCGCCTCAATTTCAGCAGCAGCTGTGTGAATCGTGCCAGGAAGCTTAGGGTTGGGATCAGATGTCTTTGCAGCGATAGCGATCGATGCACCATCACGTGCTGCTCGAAGTGCGATCGCTAAACCGATTCCACGGGAACCGCCTGTGATAAAAACTCTCTTTCCGGCTAGTGACATTTACTTACCCTTCTTAGACATGAACTTCATGAAGGCTTCCATAGCCTCTTCGGATTGCAAAGCCATTGCAAAGATTTCAAACTCAGCCTTCATAACAGCGGCAACAGAGTCATGGTTACGAGCTTTAAGTAGCGCCTTGGTGTTAATGATCGCTTGTGGGGGTTGTTCTGCGATGAGTTCGGCAACTTTTATGGCGTGTGCCAATGGGTCAGGATCATTTGCAGTTACCAACCCCATCTCTATTGCAGAGTCGGTATCAAAGCTTTCGCCAGTCATGAAGATTCTGGCCGCTCTTTGGTAACCGACTAGTTGCGGGAACAGGTAGCTAGAACCGGCTTCAGGGACTAAACCAAGGGATGCAAATGGCATCGAAAATTTTGCCGTTGGTCCTGCAATTACAACATCGCAATGCAGCAACATAGTTGTTCCAACACCAACAGCATTTCCTTTTACCGCACCAATCAGAGGTTTTGGAAAGTTTAAAAGTGCAGCTAAAAATTGAGCCACCTCTGAATCTTCAGATGTAGGCGGGTTGTTCATGAAATCCACGATGTCGTTACCTGCGGTGAAGTGATCCCCCGATGCGGTTAACACAACAGCTCTGATACCAAAATCCCCCGCGGCATCGTTGAGACCCTTTGCCAATCCTGAGTACATGGATCGATTCAGGGCGTTCATTTTTTCGGGGCGATTGAAGGTGAGGGTTAGCACTCTATTTTCTATGCTGCTCAGGATTTCACTCATTTGCGCATCTTATTGGGTGACCTCAGGAAAAAAGAAGTGCAGAATAGGAACACGCGGAGAGGCGGAAAGACCATGGCACGTGACATCACTATTTCAACACGAGAATTGACCCCGTTTGAACAATTAGTTCTAGAACTGGTGTGTGAAGGAAAATCTAACGCCGCCATCGCATCTCAAACATCCCATAGCGAAAAGGTTATTGAAAATACTGTCAGTCGGAGCGCGCAAGTTTTTGGGATCAAATCTGATGGCGAAACAAATTTACGTGTTCTCCTGGCCCTTGCCTATCGCACACACTTCGGTGATTCAGCCTTTGATAAGTTAAATGTTCCATGTTCACATTTTGAGGTTGGAGCGGATGGAACATCAATGTGCAATCGCCACATCGAGTAGAACCTCTTTCGAAACTTCAATGGAATGTATTCGCTCCTGTTGAGAGTGAACCCTCACTGAGTTAGACAGAGTGCTGTCCCTCGTATTTTTCATCGCTCGCATCTCGAACTCGGAGTAGACATACCTTGTGTTGATTTTATCTTTCAACACTTAAGAGGGAGAGAGAAAATCATGAAACGTAGAACCTTTGACAAGTTGGTCTCATTTGTTGGTCTGGGATTAGCGGTGTTGTTATTCATTTTTGCTGGATTACTAAACTCCGGTGCAGGTTTTGCAAATGACAATGTGCAGAGCCAATTAGAAAATCAAAATATTGCTTTTCCTGTCGAGGCCGGATTGCCTGCCAATACCAAAGATCAACTGTTGAAATGGGCTGGTATGCAGGTAACCAATGGTGAGATGGCTAGGGACTACTCCGATCTTTTCATCCTCGAACATATGAATGCATCGGCAACTGCGGTCATGGGAAAGCCCGCTACATATTCAGAGGTTTCAGCTGAATACATGGCGGCGGTTCGGGGAGGAAGTCAAGACATAGACAGAGTTTCCAAACTTGCAGATCTGCGTCAGACACTCTTTATGGGTAACACCCTTCGCGGAATGTTACTAGAGGCTTATGCATTTGGAATGTTTGGAGTAATTGCTGGGTATGCAGCACTTGCTTCACTTTTAGGTGGATTGTTATTTCTTGTTCTTGCTGTCGCAGGGTTAGCGCATCTTCGTCGCACTCCTGAGGATGCGATGATTTAACCCTCAACTCTCCGTGAGGGGTTAAAAAAGCGCCCCTGGGATTATCCCGGGGGCGCTTTCTCGTGTCTGAATTATTCAGAGCTATATTTTTAGCGATCTAGCTTTCCTGCGATGAAATCCTCAGTCTTTGTATGAGCTGCCTCATCTGTGTACTGAGTTGGTGGTGTCTTCATAAAGTAACTTGATGGTGAGAGCAACGCTCCACCGATCTTGCGATCAAGACCGATCTTTGCGCAGCGAAGCGCATCGATGATGACACCAGCTGAGTTTGGTGAATCCCACACTTCCAACTTGTATTCAAGGTTAAGAGGAACATCGCCAAATGCGCGGCCTTCGAGGCGAACGTAGGCCCACTTGCGATCATCTAGCCATGGAATGTAATCCGATGGTCCGATGTGAACATTCTTCTCACCAAGATCATGGTGTAGTTGAGATGTAACCGAGTTTGTCTTTGAAATCTTCTTGGATTCAAGACGATCACGCTCGAGCATGTTCTTGAAGTCCATGTTTCCACCAACATTGAGCTGGTAGGTGCGGTCTAGGTGTACGCCGCGATCCTGGAACAACTTAGCCATGATGCGGTGAGTGATAGTCGCACCAACCTGGCTCTTAATGTCATCTCCAACGATTGGAAGTCCTGCATCTGCAAACTTCTTCTCCCATACAGGATCTGAGGCGATAAATACAGGTAGTGCATTTACAAATGCACAACCCGCATCAATTGCACACTGTGCGTAGTACTTAGCAGCTACTTCTGAGCCCACTGGAAGGTAGCAAATCAAAACAT
>JBDLUF010000033.1:0-10807 GCA_039805445.1 Actinomycetota bacterium
CTGAGTTCGTTGGCTACACACATCTCAATGCTGAATCTTCACTTACAGGTATTTTGGTTGATGGCGTTTCGGTCGCATCGGCATCACAGGGCGATGATGTAGAAATCATTCTCAATCGAACACCTTTTTACGCCGAAGGTGGTGGCCAGTTAGCAGATGGCGGGCGCATCACATTGAGCAATGGTTCTGTGGTCGAGATTGATGATGTTCAATCTCCAGTTCCTGGTGTCTCTGTTCACCGTGGAAGAGTTTTGAATGGAAATGTTGAGGTTGGATCAGATGCTCTAGCTGAAATCGATTCGGAAAGACGCTCAGCCATCTCTCGCGCACACACCGCAACCCACATGGTTCACAAAGCATTCAGAGAAATCCTCGGCGAAACTGCAACGCAAGCTGGTTCTGAGAACTCTCCAGGTCGATTCCGTTTTGATTTTCCTTCAACAGGTGCGGTTTCAGCCTCAGTACTCAATGATGTTGAATCACGGGTAAACACCTTGCTCTTAGACAATCTAGAGGTGACGGCAGAGAGCATGTCGCAAGCAAAGGCAAAAGAGCTTGGTGCAATGGCATTGTTTGGCGAGAAGTATGGAGATGTTGTTCGCGTTGTAAGTGTTGGCGATTGGGCCCGCGAATTATGCGGTGGAACCCACGTTTCACGCTCTGGGCAACTTGGTATCGTGAAGTTGCTAGGGGAGTCATCAATCGGTGCGGGTGTTCGCCGCGTTGAAGCACTTGTAGGAGTAGATGCGTATCAATTCTTAGCCCGTGAACATATTTTGTTGAACTCACTAACCGAGTTAATTAAGGGTGCACGTACCGAGGAGCTTCCTGAGCGTATCTCTGATCTGCTTAACAAAATGAAGGAGATCGAAAAGGAGCTTGCAACTGTTAGGTCAGCACAGGCACTATCGCAAGTTGGTGATCTGGCCAAAACCGCCTCAGTTGTTAATGGACATACATTTATCGGTTCAGTAATGGCCGACGGGGTCTCAGGTGATGATCTTCGAAAGATTGCGATTGATTTACGGGGACAGAACAGCAACAGTGTTGTGGCTCTCGTAAGTAGCAATGATGGAAAACCTGTTTTGGTAGTTGCAGTTAGCGATGAGGCTCGGGCTGCTGGAGTAAAGGCAGGAGCGCTAGTAAAGGTTGGCTCTACAGTTCTTGGCGGTGGTGGTGGCGGTAAGGATGATTTCGCTCAAGGTGGCGGAACAAATCCTGCACAGTCATTAGAAGCGATCGCAGCTATCTCTCAATCTCTTCTTGGGTAAATGATGCAACGCGGACGTCGAATCGCCTTTGATTATGGAGATGTCCGAATAGGCGTAGCGGTAAGTGATCCTGACTCCATTCTTTGCTCGCCGTTAACTACGCTAAAAGCTACTGACAAAACACTATTCACTCAGATCGAAGAAATCTTGGCTGAGATCGAACCGGTACAGCTATTTGTTGGAAATCCAGCGCTATTGAGCGGCAAAGATGGCACCGCATCTGAAAAAGCGGTTACCTTCGCGCAGCAGCTACGTGAGATTGCGTCGAGTGAAGTCATCATGGTTGATGAACGAATGTCCACAGTTAGCGCAGCTAGAAATCTACGAGATTCAGGCAAAAATGCGAAAGAGGCTAAAAATAGTATTGATATGGCGGCAGCGGTTGCAATTCTCGAATTCGCGATAGAGCTTCAGAAGGGCAGTTTGTGAGAGCTCTTGTAAGAGTCGTTGCTGCGGGAGTTTTCGCAATCCTTCTGACATTTTCACTTTTCTTGATTCGTTCCGGAAGTACATCTGCTCCTGATTATCAAACTCTCTCTTCGGTTCAGGGTCTGCAAGAGAAAGTGATTGAGATACCTGCCGGATCAACAGGTTCTGAGATCGCGCAAATTTTGTTTGATGCTGGAATCATAAAATCCTCGCAAGCCTACTTTCGCGTGGCGGTTGGCGATGCTCGATCAGAAAAGGTAGCGCCGGGTCGACATCGTTTAACTGTAAAGATCTCAGCACGGCAAGCACTTGATCAACTACTAGACCCCACACGCATTCCAAATTTGATCAAAGTTAATGAGGGTATGTGGAAGAGCGAGATTCAAAGTGCACTCAACAGTTATGGGTACACAAAGCCTCAGATCAAAGACGCATTCTCTCAGCTTCAACTTCCTAAAGGCTTTTCAGATAGCGAAGGGCTGCTCTTTCCAGCCCAATACTCTTTTGCCGAAGGTACTCCAGTGCTAAAGGCGGTTCAGGAGATGGTAGATCGTTTTTCACGAGAGCCGCAGGCGAAAGAACTTTTAAAGGGAAGCAAGAAGTACTCACCTCTTGAGTTATTAATCATTGCCTCAATTGTTCAAGCAGAGGGCGATACAAAGGATTTCACAAAGGTGGCACGTGTTGTTTACAACCGTTTGGCAATAGATATGCCGCTTCAGATGGATTCAACGGTTCATTTCATCAAGAAAGTTCGAGGTGAGATCTTTTTAAGTCGTACCTCAACCTTACTTAACTCCCCGTACAACACTTATCGACGGTATGGACTTCCACCAGGTCCAATAGGAAGCCCAGGAAGTGCGGCAATTGCTGCAGCGTTAAATCCAGCACCCGGCGACTGGTTGTATTTCATTACAGTTGCCCCAGGGGATACCCGCTTCACATCGAGAATCGAAGAGTTCAATACGTGGAAAGTTTTGTATACCAAGAACCGGAAAGCGGGGGCATTTAATTGATAGATGCAGCTGTTTTAGGTTCGCCCATTAGCCACTCCTTAAGTCCGTTGTTACACAGCGTTGCGTACAAGCAGCTAGGAATTCAAGGGCAATACGAGGCGATCGAGGTCAAGTCAGGCCAACTATCTGAGTTTTTATTGACTACTCAGAAGGATGTTTTTTCATTGACGATGCCGCTCAAAGAAGAGGCACTAGGTGTTGCACATGATGTTAGCCAGATCGCGAAGAAAATATCTGGAGGAAATACCCTTGTTCGCTCCGCTACTGGATGGAATCTCACAAGTACAGATGTTGAAGGTTTCAAGTATGCGCTACTGGGGTATGGAATAAGTAAGGTTGAAAACTGTTTGATAATTGGAGCAGGTGCAACTGCTCGAGCAGCGGTAGCGGCAGTTTCTGAACTCGCTGAAAATATCGCGGTCATAAACCGAAATCCAGAACGTGTAGCTCAGATGAACACAGCAGCAGGAAGAGAGGTTACATATCTGCCCTGGGAAATAGATTCGCATACCAACGTCGCAGATTTGGTGATCAATACGACGCCAGCACATGTCGCAGATCAATTTAAGTCAGCGCTTAAATCACCTCAGGGTGTGCTGTTTGAAGTTTTGTACCATCCCTGGCCAACTGTTCTTGCGCAAAGCTGGATGAATTCTGGTGCAAAGGTTATTGATGGATTGGATCTACTGATACACCAAGCAATCTCTCAAGTCGAAATATTTGCGCAACTTTCAGTTAATCGCTCTGAGATGTACGGCCTCATGCGCACAGCGGCTCTAGATCACCTTGGTTAATCCACACCCACTAATTGTGAGGTTGAAACTCACTTAATCTAATAGTGTGCTCTTCATTCTTTCTCTGGCAGCAATTCCTATATCACTGGCCGATAGCAAGAGTTTCAAGATCCCCAATGTTTATCTGTGGCTACTTTTTCTGGGTTTAGCTCCCTTCATCGCAGTAAATGGCCTTGGCTCGATTTCGCGGTTAGTGAGCTCTTTTCTTATTGTTCTCACCCTTCATCTTTGTGGAATGGGCATGGGCGATGTAAAACTCCTGTGCCTAATAGTTCTCGCATTCAACTCAGATCGACAATTTTCATCCTTAACACTCTTTACATATCTACTTGGCGTCGCAACTATCCATGTATTGATCCTTACCCTGAAGAATCAGATGAGGGTGAGGAAATTACCTTTGGCTCCCAGTATTTTTGTGGGCTTAGCGCTTTATTTGGCGACGAGATAGCGCAGATATCTGTCACAATAAGCACATGCGTTGGTTAACAGCTGGTGAGTCACATGGTCAGGCACTGAGTGCGATCGTTGAAGGTATTCCTGCCTCAGTGAAGGTGACTACCGCCGATATTGATTACCATCTTGAACGTCGCCGTTTAGGCGTAGGCCGTGGAGCACGACAAAACTTTGAAGCTGACAAGGTAACAATTTTAGGTGGAGTTCGTTTGGGCCTAACTCAAGGTGGTCCCATAGCGATTCAAGTGGGAAACTCGGAGTGGCCTAAGTGGGAAAAGGTTATGTCCGCCGATCCCGTTCCTGAAGATGAGATTAAGGATCTTGGACGAAACGCACCTTTAACCCGTCCACGTCCAGGACATGCAGATCTTGTAGGTATGCAGAAATATGATTTTGATGATGCTCGTCCAATTCTTGAAAGAGCAAGTGCTCGCGAAACCGCCGCTCGAGTTGCATTAGGTGCAGTTGCACGAAACTTCCTTGAGCAAAGCGTTGGCATAACTATTTTGAGTCATGTGCTTTCGATTGGTTCAGTTCGAGTTCCTGAGGACACAGCTCTTCCAGCAGCAGGGGATATGAAGCAGATAGATGCCGATCCAGTTCGTTGCGCCGATTCTGAAACGAGCCAATCAATGATCGCTGAGATTGAAAAGGCACATCGCGATGGAGACACCCTCGGCGGCGTTGTTGAGGTACTTGCATTTAATATGCCGCCCGGGCTGGGTTCACATGTTCATTGGGATCGACGTTTGGATTCAAAGTTAGCCGGTGCCGTTATGGGAATTCAGGCGATTAAGGGTGTTGAAATCGGGGATGGTTTCCAAACAGCAACCCGCAGAGGTTCTGTCGCACATGATGAGATTGAAAAGAACTCTTCAGGAAAGATTGTTCGTCGTACAGATCGAGCTGGTGGTACTGAAGGCGGAATGTCTAATGGCGAAATCTTGCGCGTAAGAGCTGCAATGAAGCCGATCTCGACCGTTCCTAAAGCGCTAGACACCATTGATGTATCAACGGGAGAAGCGGCTAAAGCGATTAATCAGCGGTCAGATGTTTGTGCGGTACCTGCAGCTGGTGTTGTCGCAGAAGCAATGGTTGCACTTGTTTTAGCTGAAGCTGTACTTGAAAAGTTTGGTGGCGACTCAGTGACAGAAACACGTCGCAACTTTGAGTCTTACATTGCTTCCTTGAACTTCAAGTAAGAGTTCCTTTATGAAAAGAGTAGTGCTGATAGGTGCACCGGGATCTGGCAAAAGCACAGTTGGTGCAGCGCTAGCTAAGGTGCTGGCTCTTGATTTTATTGACACCGATCAACTCATTGAAGAGCTCGAAGGTAAGGCGATCACCGATATCTTTGTTGTCGATGGCGAGCCTCACTTTCGAGCAGTTGAATTAGAAACCCTAAAACAAGTGTTATCCCTGAAGGATGTTGTTATAAGTCTGGGAGGCGGTGCGCCGATCTCCGACCAAGCGCAGCAGCAGATTAACTCATCGGAATCGACAGTTATCTTTTTGGATGTATCACTTGCAACTGCGGCTCCTCGGGTTGGCTTTAATCGTGATCGCCCCTTACTTCTGGGAAATCCTCGCGCACAATGGCAGGCGCTTAGCGATAAACGTCGTCCTATATATGAGGCTTTAGCTGATGTGAGCATTAAGGTTGATGACATGAGTGTTGAAGCGATCATCTATGAGATCGAAAAGAGTCTTGCATGAACACCGTAAAAGTTTCGGCAGAGCATGATTACGACGTTCTAATCGGGTGCGATTGGAGTTCAGTTCTCGTTGAAAAGATTCACAACCGTACACGTGTTGCCGTTATTAGCTCTGCGCAGTATTCACCGGATCTATCGGCTCTGAAGAGCCTTGATTGCGATCTCCATCTCTTTGAAGTTCCCGATGGAGAAGATGGGAAAAGTTCTGGTGTATTGCTCAATCTTTGGAATTGGCTTGGAGCTGCTGGCTTCACCCGTTCTGATTTGATTGTAGGAATCGGTGGGGGAGCGATCACCGATTTAGCAGGCTTTGCAGCGGCTACATGGCTGCGAGGCGTTGATTGGATCGCCGTTCCAACATCGCTAGCGGGCATGGTTGATGCATCAGTTGGTGGAAAAACCGGAATCAATTCAGAGTATGGAAAGAATCTCATAGGCGCATTCCACTCACCATTATCGGTAATCATTGATCCTTCATTTTTGGAGACCCTCTCAGCGCGTGATATTTCAGCTGGAATGGCTGAGGTCATTAAATGTGGTTTTATTGCCGATCCCGAAATTCTGAAAGTCGCGGAACAGTGCGATGCAACATCACTTGTGTCTAATAAGGCGGCGGTGCTTGATCTAATTACTCGCGCCGTTACCGTAAAGGCAACTGTGGTATCCGCTGATTTCAAAGAAAGTTTTGCACGTGAAGCGCTCAATTACGGACACACGCTAGGGCATGCAATTGAAAAGTACTCCAAGTATCAGATGCGCCATGGTGAGGCTGTTGCAATCGGGATGGTCTTCATCGCAGAGCTAGCATCAGCTAGATCTTTGATCGATGCAGAGACTGTACAACTCCATCGAGATCTCTTGACTCGATATGAACTTCCAACAACTTTTGAAAGATCAGTTTGGCAAAAACTGGCTCCGCTCTTGTCGCTCGATAAAAAAGCCCGCGGAAACACAATTCGATTTGTTGCCTTAGATGGCATTGGCTCAACTCTACGATTAGATGACCTGACCTCCGACGAGCTAGATGCTGCCTATGAGAGAATTTCCTCATGAAGTTAATGGTTATCAATGGACCCAATCTTTCGCGATTGGATATTCGTGACTCTTCAATCTATGGCGACTTAAATTACGCCGAATTGAAATCGATGATCGATATCGCAGCAACGAAGCATGGCTTTGAGGCAGATGTTCGCCAAAGCGATGATGAAGCAACGATCATTGGTTGGCTACATGAAGCAGCTGATAACAAACTTCCGGTGATCATTAATCCGGCAGCCTTTACACATTATTCCTATGCGATTCGCGATGCCGCCGAACTAGTGAAGTCTCCATTAATCGAAGTACATTTATCTAACCCTTTAAGCCGTGAAGAGTTCCGTCATACCTCTGTGATTTCAGGTGTGGCTAATGGAACTATCGGTGGATTCGGGCCAAATTCCTATGTTTTAGCCATCATTGCTATGGCAAACCTTCTTTCAAAGTAACAAACCACACCCGTCGAGCGGGTATCCTTAGACCTTCGTAAATATAAGGACTATCGACAAGAGCGGGTGGATTAGCTGTGGCAACAACAAATGATCTAAAAAATGGAATGACTCTGGATATTGAAGGCCAGTTGTGGACGGTTGTTGAGTTCCAACATGTTAAGCCTGGCAAGGGTCCAGCATTTGTGCGCACTAAGTTGAAATCTGTTCTCAGCGGCAAAGTCGTTGACCGTACTTACAACGCCGGCGTCAAAGTAGATGTCGCTATTCTTGAAAAGCGAGAGATGCAGTACCTCTACAAAGAGGGTGATGATTTTGTTTTCATGGATACCAAGACATATGACCAAATGACTATCAGCGCAGCCACTGTTGGCGATGCCGCGAACTACATGTTGGAAAACACCGAAGCGATCGTTGCTGTAAATGAAGGCAACCCTTTGTACATTGAATTAGCTGCATCAGTTCCGCTAAAGATTACTTACACAGAGCCTGGAATACAGGGCGATCGTTCATCTGGTGGAACCAAGCCAGCAACTGTCGAAACAGGTATTGAAATCCAAGTCCCACTTTTCATCAAGCAGGATGAGGTTGTACTAGTAGATACTCGCGACGGGTCTTACCAGGGTCGCGCTAACTAGTGTCAGCACGCAGCAAGGCGCGAAAACAAGCGCTAGATCTTTTGTACGAGACTGATATTCGTGGAACCAACCTTGTTGAAACTTTGGTCTCCCGCGATACTCCAGCAGAAGGTCCAGATGCACGACCGATTCGTGAGTACACCAAAGAATTGGTTAACGGGGTTTCTGATAATCGCCGAAAAATAGATGAGTTAATCACGACCTATGCGCAAGGTTGGGATATGGATCGCTTGCCTGCCGTAGATCGCAATATTCTGCGCTTAGGAATCTACGAGATTTTATGGTCAACTGATGTTCCGATGAGTGTGGCAATTGATGAGGCTCTGATCCTGGCAAAAGAGTTATCAAGTGATGATTCATCAAAGTACATTCACGGTGTTTTAGGCCGTATCGCAAGCATTAAAGACACTATCTCTATTTAGTTCGAGTTAACTTACTCAGAGCGAATTTATCGAGAGCTTGAGAAAGTTCTGCTGAAGAGAAATGTGCGAAGGTTTGAAGGTTTGAGATATCTCCAGCTCTCAGTGAAATAACCTCGCCATTCCAATCTCGTCGCTGTGCAACTATGCGCTTGAGAATAATCAGAAATTGTTTTCCAATAGGATCCTCGGAAATAGTGAGTTTGCGCAGATCAATTACAACCCTTCCAGCCTCTAACCCTTGTTGTGCCGGTGTGAAAAACTCCCCGGCGGGGATGGCGTAGATCTCGGCGATTTCGAGAATCTTTTTTGCGCTGATTGATCGATCTCCCCGTTCATAGGAGCCAAGGGCGATCGCCGAAATTCTGCCCTTACTGCGTGCTGAAACCTGTTGAAGGGTTAATCCTTGAGACTCACGTATCTGACGAATCCGCTGCGTGAGGGTGTCTAGCTCTATTTGAATGTTCATACCCCGACCATAAAGGCGAAGAGACACCGGGTTTTTTGATATCCACAGGCGCAGCCAATCGGTGCTAGTATCGCGCCTGCATCCTTTAACGACCCATCCTGAGAGGTGGGAAAGGAGATTTACATGAGCGTAGCCCTGTCTGCACCCGACATTAAACGTGCCTTAACCCGCATTTCCCACGAGATCCTTGAGAAAAATCAAGGCGCCTCTTCAATCGTTCTTTTAGGAATACCAACCCGTGGCGCACACCTTGCGCAGCGCATCGCTTCAATCATCTCTGAGATTGAAGGGGTTGAAATTTCCTGTGGAACCTTGGACATCACCTTATTCCGTGATGATTTGAGGCTGCGAGCCCCCAAGGCGATTATGCCAACCACGATTCCTCCAAGTGGAGTTGAAGATCGCGATGTGATCTTGGTCGATGATGTCTTATTTTCAGGTCGCACAATTCGATCTGCCTTAGATGCTTTAGGCGAGATCGGTCGCCCTCGAACGGTGCAGCTTGCGGCACTTGTTGATCGTGGACATCGAGAACTTCCCATAAAGGCTGATTTTGTTGGAAAAAACCTTCCAACCTCTAAATCTCAATCGGTGCGCGTTCTATTAAGCGAAATCGATGGTCGAGATGAAGTTAGCATCGAATGAGAGGCGAATTAATGCGTCACCTATTGTCAATCGCAGATCTTTCTAAGATTGAAGCGATCTCTATTCTTGATACCGCTAATGAACTTGCAAGGGTAAGTGATGGTGCAGTAAAGAAACTGCCAACGCTACGAGGACGAACAATTGTTAATCTCTTTGCTGAGGATTCAACTCGCACACGCATCTCTTTTGAAGCGGCTGCAAAGCGATTATCTGCAGATGTAATTAACTTTTCCGCCAAAGGTTCAAGTGTAAGCAAGGGTGAATCACTCAAAGACACAGCAATGACACTGCAGGCTATGGGTGCAGATGCTGTAGTTATTAGACACTCAGCATCAGGTGCGGCTCAGCGTCTAGCAGACTCTCAGTGGATGTCCGGCAGTGTTGTAAACGCCGGAGATGGTACTCATGAGCATCCAAGTCAGGCGCTGTTGGATGCCTTCACTATCCGCAAACATTTAGGTTTAGGAAAAAGCGATCTTGAAGGTTTAAGTGTTGCAATTGTTGGCGATGTTTTGCACTCACGTGTTGCACGTTCAAATGTCTTGCTGCTTGCCAAACTAGGAGCAAAGGTAACTTTAGTCGCACCGCCAACACTGTTGCCGGTAGGGGTTGAAAGTTGGCCCGCTTCTGTTTCCTATGATTTTGATTCGGTAATTCCTTTTGTGGATGTTGTGATGATGCTCAGAGTTCAACAAGAACGTATGACTGAGATGTACTTTCCAAATGCTCGCGAATACTCAAGATACTTCGGACTTAACTCCGATCGGATGAAGTCGATGAAACCAGGTGCAATCGTGATGCACCCAGGGCCAATGAATCGCGGACTAGAAATCTCGGCAGAAGTGGCTGATAGCTCTCGATCTGTGATTACAGAACAGGTCACTAACGGCGTCAGCGTGCGTATGGCGATCTTGTATGTGCTGTTAACCGGTGGATCCCTAGAAGCTGGAGGTAATTAAATGAGCACTGTTGATCTAGTTATTAAGGGTGCGCAGTTACCAGATGGGAAAACTGCGGATATTTGTATTCAAGGCGAATCAATCATTGATGTTACCGCTTCATATAAGGGTGAATCAGTAACAACCATTGATGCAAAGGGCTGCGTAGTTTTACCAGGGTTGGTGGATTTACATACCCATCTTCGCGAACCAGGCAGAGAAGATGCCGAAACGGTTTTATCTGGAAGTAAAGCGGGAGCAAAGGGTGGCTTCACCGCACTTTCTGCAATGGCAAATACATCTCCAGTTGCAGATACCGCTGGCGTAGTAGAACAGGTGTACCGCTTAGGACAAGAGGCTGGCTTACTGGATGTTTTTCCTATTGGTGCGGTTACGCAAGGCCTTAAAGGCGAAACACTTTCTGAAATTGGAGCGATGGCAGATTCAGTAGCCCGAGTTCGAGTTTTCAGTGATGATGGAAATTGTGTTTCAGATCCGCTCGTCATGCGAAGAGCCCTTGAATACATAAAGAAGTT
>JBDLUF010000034.1:0-10789 GCA_039805445.1 Actinomycetota bacterium
ATTCGCCGATATCTATGTTCGCCAAGTTGCATCTGGCGCATGGACTAACTTCTACTTCTTCTAAAGGGAAAATCGACTATGACACTAGAACGCCATAAATACGATGTCCTTGTAATTGGTGCAGGTGGCGCCGGATTACGTGCAGCTGTTGAGGCACGCGAAGCAGGTTTGCGCGTAGCAATCATCTGTAAATCCCTATTTGGTAAGGCCCACACAGTTATGGCTGAAGGTGGCGCTGCAGCATCAATGGGAAATGTGAATGACAAAGATAGTTGGATGGTGCACTTCCGCGACACAATGCGCGGTGGAAAATTCCTCAACCACTTCCGCATGGCAGAGCTTCACGCTAAAGAGTCACCAGATCGCATTTGGGAGCTTGAGACTTGGGGCGCTCTTTTTGATCGCACTAAAGAAGGAAAGATTTCACAACGTAACTTTGGTGGGCATGAGTATCCACGCCTTGCACACGTCGGTGACCGCACAGGTCTAGAACTCATCCGCACAATGCAGCAGAAGATTGTTGCCTTGCAACAAAAGGATGGCCGCGAAACTGGCGATATGGAAAGTGGAATCAAAGTTTTCGCAGAGCTAACAATCACCGACATTCTTAAAGAGAATGGCAAAGTTTCTGGTGCATATGGTTACTGGCGCGAAAGTGGCGAAGAGGTTTTGTTTGAAGCCCCTGCAGTTGTAATTGCAACCGGTGGTGTTGGAAAGACTTTCAAGATTACCTCTAATTCATGGGAAGGTACTGGCGACGGACATGCACTTGCATTGAAGGCTGGTGCAAACCTTGTTGATATGGAGTTCTTACAATTCCACCCAACAGGAATGGTGTGGCCACCATCTGTTCGCGGAATTTTGGTAACTGAATCTGTTCGCGGTGAAGGTGGAGTTCTAACCAACAACCTAGGCGAGCGTTTCATGTTCAAGTACATCCCAGATGTTTTCAAGGATAAGTACGCCGACAACGAAGAAGAAGCAGATCGTTGGTATACAGATCAGGACAACAACCGTCGTCCACCAGAGCTATTGCCACGTGATGAGGTTGCACGCGCAATCAACAGCGAGGTTAAGGCTGGTCGCGGAACTGAACATGGCGGAGTATTCCTGGATGTTTCAAAGCGAATCCCTGCAGATGTCATTAAGAAGCGTCTTCCATCTATGTGGCACCAGTTCTATGAACTTGCTGGCGTGGATATCACCAAGGAGGCAATGGAAGTTGGTCCTACATGTCACTACGTCATGGGTGGCGTTGAGGTAGAGCCAGATACTGCAGCTGCAATAGGTGTTCCAGGCTTATTTGCTGCTGGTGAGGTTGCTGGTGGAATGCATGGTTCAAACCGTCTTGGCGGAAACTCGCTGTCAGATCTTTTGGTATTTGGTCGTCGCGCAGGAATGGGCGCAGTTGAGTACTTAAAGAAGAATGGTGCAAACCCAGTAAGTGAGGCTGCAATTAAGGCGGCGGCTGCAAAGATTCAAGCTCCATTTGATCGTCAAGGTGGAGAAAACTCTTACTCACTACACGCTGAGCTTCAAGAGGTTACACATAACCTTGTCGGAATTATTCGTACAGGTAGCGAACTAAAGGAAGCGATTGCAAAAATTGCTGATATTAGAAAGCGCAGTGCAAATGTAGCTGTTGCTGGTGGACGTAAGTTCAACCCAGGATTCCACTTAGCTTTTGATTTAGACAACATGCTGTTAGTTGCTGAATCAACTGCAAAATCTGCAGATGCACGTGAAGAGTCACGCGGTGGTCACACACGCGATGACTTCCCAGGAATGGATAACAAGTGGCGTCAGGTCAACCACATCTCATCATTTGATGGCGAGAAGGTTAATGTTCGAGCACAGTCATTGCCTCCAATGCCTAAGGAACTCTTTGAACTCTTTGATGTTCACGAGCTGGAGAAATACATGACACCGGAAGAAGTTGCGAAAGGCGGTTCCAACTAATGGCGCGCAATATCAAGCTTCGAATTTGGCGTGGAGATTCAACTGATGGCGGTCTCAAAGATGTTGTTGTTGAGGCTAACGAGGGTGAAGTTGTTCTCGATGTAATTCACCGTGTTCAAGCAACACAAATGGGTGATTTAGCTGTTCGTTGGAACTGTAAGGCCGGTAAGTGTGGATCTTGTTCCATGGAGATCAACGGAAAGCCTCGTCTTGCATGCATGACACAGGTTGCATCATTTGGTGAGGAAGAGACAATCACTGTTACACCTTTGCGTGCATTCCCAATCATTAAAGATCTAGTTACAGATGTCTCTTTTAACTACAAAAAGGCTATGGAAGTACCGGCGTATTCACACCCTGAAAACCTTGCTCCCGGTGAGGCCCGCATGGAGCAGATCGATGTGGAACGCTCACAAGAGTTCCGTAAGTGCATCGAATGTTTCCTCTGCCAAGATGTTTGTCACGTAGTGCGTGACCATGAAGAGAATAAGAAATCATTTGCTGGTCCTCGATTCTTTATTCGTATCGCAGAGCTAGATATGCACCCTCTAGATACCTTGAAGAATCGCAAGAAGAGCGCACAAGAAGAGCATGGTCTTGGAATGTGTAACATCACAAAGTGCTGTACTGAGGTTTGCCCTGAACACATCAAGATCACTGACAATGCGATCATTCCAATGAAGGAGCGCGTTGCAGACATTAAATACGATCCAGTTCGTTGGTTAGGATCAAAGATTCGTAAGCGCGAGGGCCTATAATTTCTTTATGAAGTTATTGGTTCGTTGGGGTGCACTTGCTTTATCTTTTTGGGTAGCAACCGCTCTGATTCCTGGAATCGATGTCCAAGGTGGTTTCACAACTTATTTATGGGTTGCCCTACTCTTTGGGCTTCTCAATGCAACCCTTGGTTCACTTCTTAAGCTACTAACACTCCCTGCAGTAATTTTGACTCTTGGTTTATTCCTCGTTGTTGTTAATGCGGCGATCTTGATGTTGGTATCTCGATGGAGCGACAGCTTAGAGGTCAGCAACTTTTGGTCTGCAATCTTTGCAGCGATAGTAATTTCGCTGGTAACTAGAGTTGTGACAAGTATCAATAAGAAATCTGGACCGTTCTGAACTCCCTAGTCTTAGTCTCACTCGGAGGCGTTGCTGGAACTCTGGCACGTTATGGAATCGGTGCGTTTTTTCCTGATGATCGCCAAGGAACTCTGATCGCAAATATTGCAGGAGTTGCATTAGCTTCTGCGCTCTTAGTTTTAATGGAACGTCGTGGAATCAGCCAATTACGCTTACTTTTGCTCCCTGGATTCTGTGCTGGATTTACAACCTTTTCAGCGGTAACAGCGCACTCCCTTGAACCAACCGAGGGAGGAATGTTCTTTCTTGCACAAAATGTTTTCCTTTCGCTAATCGCGGTAATAGTGGTTCTACCCCTTGCCCGTAGATTGATTCCGGTGCGCTCATGAGAATGGCGCTAATAGTTTTAGGCGCTGCAGTTGGTGGCCCAATGAGATTTATTGTTGATCAAAAGATTAGGACATATACAGCTAAACCATATGGAATTTTTACCGTAAACATTCTTGGATCTTTTCTACTTGGTTTTACCTATGGCAGAGTTGAAGAGGGCTTTGATCTATTTGCAATTGGTTTTGCTGGTGCATTCACAACCTGGTCAACATTTATGTTGGATATCTACCTTGCATATGAGTTGAAGCGCTACCAAGAGGCCATTGTTAATCTAGTGATGTCACTTGGTATTGGTTTATTAGCTGCTTGGTGCGGATTACAGCTGAGTTAGCCCAGACTCGAATTAACGCAGTGATGCCATCCAGGCTTCAATCTCATCTGGGTGATGAGGAATATGCTCACTTAAGTTCAAGCAACCAGTTTCAGTAACAACAACATCATCTTCGATACGAATACCAATTCCACGATACTCGGCTGGGAATAGTTCATCATCAGGCTGGATATAGAGACCTGGTTCAACTGTTAAACACATCCCCACTTCAAGAATTCCATCGCGATACTGCTCAGCGCGAGCATGAGCGCAATCATGAACATCCATTCCTAACATGTGGCTTACACCGTGCAGCGTCCAACGCTTATGTAATCCGACAGCTGGATCCATTACCTCATCCAAACTCATGGTAAGAATTCCCATATCAATTAACCCTTGCGCCAAAACTGTATGGCTAGCTTTGTTAATAGCTAAGAACTTTTCACCTGGTTTAATCGCTGCAATTCCAGCTTTTTGAGCCTCATAAACCAGCATGTAGAGCGCACGTTGAGCTGGTGTGAACTTTCCATTGATTGGCAATGTTCTGGTTATATCTGCTGTGTAGTAAGAATCAACCTCAACACCTGCATCTAGAAGCAGAAGGTCTCCGTTTTTTACAGCGCCATCGTTGCGGTTCCAGTGAAGAACACACGCATGTGAACCAGAGGCTGCGATTGTGTTATAGCCAAGATCATTTCCTTCAATACGTGCGCGACCAAAGAACGCTGCTTCAACAACACGCTCACCACGTGGCGTCGCAACAGCTGCAGGAAGTGCGCGGATTACATCATTAAATCCGCGATGTGTTGCATCAACAGCCTTTTGCATCTCCGCAACTTCATACTCATCCTTAATTAAGCGAGCAACTGAAACAAACTCTAGTAATTCAGCATCACGTGGATGCTCTTTCACGATGGAATCAACAACCTCATCAAAACCATGAAGGGCGGCAGATTTCTTTCCCTTCAGGAATTTTTCTAGCTCAGCGATCTCGCGAACTTCAATTCCATAACGCTGTGAGGCTTCATCAGTTGTAAAACGACGACCAACCCATAACTCACCATTCTTTGCATCTGTGTAGAAAGCAGATGTATCGCGTGTGGAACGTGGATTGATAAACAAAATCGGAGTATGACCACCATCAGCTGGATCCATAACAAGAACTGAATCTGGATTTGCTTCAACACCCTGAACACCTGTGTAGTACGCAAAAGCCGTGTGTGGTCGGTACAAATAATCGGTGTCATTACTGCGCTGCTTGGGGCCACCACTTGGAAGTACTAAACGAACTCCAGTAAATGCTGCAGATAATGCTGCGCGACGGCGAACACAGTGCGAGATAACCTCATCTTGAGTGATTCCTGTTAAAGGTGTTGCTGCCCAACCGGTTTTCATAAACTCGGCAAACATTTCTGATGGGGCTACGTCGTACACACGCTTAGCGCCGGTATTTAGCGCCTTATCTGAATTCTCCATATATCTAGCCTACAAGGCGGGGATAGTCAGGCCAAAGGGTTGCGCTAAACTAGCCCTGCAATAAGGAGACGTCGCATAGCCCGGTCGAGTGCGCCTCACTGCTAACGAGGTAAGGTGTTAAAGCCTTCAGGAGTTCAAATCTCCTCGTCTCCGCTCAAAAATTAAAGGAGTGTGCGTGCCACATTTTAAAGTCGCAATTGTTGGCGCCGGTCCTGCTGGTTATTTTGCAGCACAAGCATTACAAAACTTTGCAAATGAGGAACAATCTTTTTCAATCGACATGATTGAACGGTTACCAACTCCTTGGGGATTGGTGAGAAGTGGTGTTGCACCAGATCATCCAAAGATTAAAACTGTTTCAAAGGTCTTTGAAAAGATTGCAAATACAGAAAACTTCAGATTATTTGCCAACGTCGAAGTTGGCACGGATGTCACCGTTGCTCAACTGAAAGAAAAGTATGACGCTGTAATTATCGCGACAGGCTCATCTATCGGTAAGAAGCTAGGCATTCCTGGCGAAGAGTTACGTGGATCCTTGTCTGCAGCGGTTTTTGTACCTTGGTACAACGCTCACCCTGATTTTGTTGGCGTGGATACGCCATTGGATGCAGATACAGCGGTAGTAATTGGCGCAGGAAATGTTGCGATGGATGTTGCTCGTATGTTGGCGCTTGAACCAAGTGAGTTGGATCCAACAGATACGGCAGATCACGCAATTGATGCGCTGAAAAAGAGCAATATTCGTAAGGTGTATATCAGCGCTCGCCGCGGACCAGAACATGCAGCCTTTACTTCACCAGAGTTACGTGATCTTCCAAAGTTAGAACACACAAATGTAATTATGAACAAGGCAGATATTGAAGGGGCGATTGTTAGAGCCGGTGCAGAACCTGAAAAGGATGTGAAGAGTAATTTGGATGCGATGTTGTTAATCGCGGAGAACCCAAAGAACGAACATGAGCGCACCATGGAGTTCTTGTTCCAACACACTCCAAAGGAAATTCTTGGAACAGATCGTGTAGAAGGAGTTGTTTACTCAACACCTAATGGCGATGTAACCATTAAGTGCGGCCTTGTAATTACCGCAATTGGTTATCAAGCACAGGGCATCGATGGTGTTCCTTATGAAAACGGAAAAGTTGTTAATACCGATGGACGCGTAAGCGAGAATCTTTATGTTGTTGGTTGGGCAAAGCGTGGCCCATCAGGGGTTATTGGTACTAATAAATCAGATGCTGCAGCGGTCATTGAACTTCTCATTTCAGATTTAAACGCTCCAAAAAATGCTGGCGATATTTCAGAGTTACTTTCTCATCAGGTTGTTGTCACCCAAGAGCTCTGGCAAAAGATCAATGAGGCAGAAGTTGCAGCGGGTGAGCCAAAGGGTAAACCTCGGGTTAAGAGTGTTGAGCGCGCAGAGCTGCTCAAGCACGCCGGTCTGTAACGACATTCACTCAGACGCAATCATTCTGTAACCCAAAAATAGGCAAGCGAAATACCTGCATCATTAAGATGCGCTTATGAATAAAACCTCGAAATCTCGCACAATCTTTAGCTGGGGCTCTCTAGCTCTAGCTACATCGTTACTAGTTTCACTACTAGTTCCATCAGCGCAGGCAGCGACTTACTCGCTTCCAAACGCTCCAACAAATGTCACCTCTTATCTAGGCGCTAAGGGTGTAGTTGTTCGCTGGGTAGCCGGCGCATCAGTTGATCCCGGCGTCATTGGGCACGTAGTTTCAGCTGGTGCTGGCTCATGCCCAATCTTCGTTCCAATTAGAAACAACTCAGTTGTCACAATGCCAGTTGTTGAAGGACAACCAGCAGGTACACCAGTTGTTCAAGCAGTCAATGCATACGGTTTCTCAAAGCCAGCAGCATCTAACAAGAGCTACACAGCCGATCAGCTAGCAACGGTAGCAAACTCAAACAACAAGGCTATTCAAGTATTGCAACTCAGCGACCTTCACGGTGCAATAGAAGGAACATCATTTGGCGCAGCGTTACTTACGAGCAACTGGGCGGCAGATCGCAAAGCCAATGCGGCAACAATTGCTGTTTCATCAGGAGATAACATCGGTGCAGCTCCACCAATCTCAACAGAGTTTGAAGAGCTTCCAACAATTGAAGCCCTTAACCTTGCAAAGCTAGATGTTTCAACAATGGGTAACCATGAGCATGATCGCAACATCGATCACCTCAACAAGATGATTGGTGCCTCAGATTTCCAGTGGGTAGTTTCCAACTACAGCGAGGGTTCACTAGATGCCCTTAAGTCAGGAACAAAGCAGGCTAAGAACTACACAATCATCGATCGTGGAGGCGTCAAGATTGGTGTTGTTGGTTCAAATACACCTGAAACTATTGAGCAGGTATTCCCTGGCAACCTTGATTACAAGGATGCATCAGGTGCAAAGAAGACCATCACAATCAATCCAGGCGTTGCTGGAGTAAATGCAGCTATCGCTGAGGCAAAGGCAGCTGGCGCAGATGTCGTAGTTGCAGTTCTTCACCAGGGATGGTTGGAGAACGCTGATGGCGTTGCAAAGGGTCTATTCAACACACTTGCATCACAGATCAAGGGTGCTGCTGCAATCTACGGTGGTCACAGCCACCAGACATACGCATCAATCATTCCTGGAAACACACGCGTTGCACCAACTGTTCTAGGACAGGTTCGTAACGCAGGTGTTGAGTACACACGTACACAGATCTGTATGCGCAGTGGAAAGGTTGTTGGTCAATCAATTCAGCACGTGTTAAAAACAGCATCAGCTTCGATTAATACAAGCGTTGCTGCGACAACCACAACTGCAGATGCAGCAACCGCTGCAATGGTTAAGAAGTATAAGGACCAACTGTCTGCAAAGCTTGATGTAAAGATTGGTCAAGTTTCAGGAATATTCCCACGCGGTGGATCACCAGCTGTAGAGCGTTCAGGTGAAACTCCAATGGGTAACTACATTGCAGATGTAATGCGCGCTAAATACAAGACTGATTTTGCAATTCAGAATGGTGGCGGTATCCGCGACACATTCCCTGCAAAGAATTACATACCAGCTGCAACAGGTCTTGTTCGCACAGGCACTGGTCCACTAGATGTAACACTTGGAGATGCATTCACTGTGTTCCCATTTGGAAACCAGATCGCAACAACAGTGATCACTGGTGAGAATCTTTGGAAGGCGCTTGAAAACGGTGTCGGTGGTAACTATCCAGGAGATGGACGTTTCCCACAGATTTCTGGCTTCAAGTTCTCATTTGATGCATCAAAGCCAGTCGGTTCACGTATCGTCGAAGTTACAAAGCTTGACGGAACTGCAATCGCAAAGGACTCAAAGGAGTACACGCTTACTACCCTTGACTTCCTAATTTACGGTGGAGATGGATACGTCAACGTATTCGCACCATCAAAGGCGAAGGTTCAAGGCGCACTTCTAGATGTATTTGTAGAAGCGCTACGAGCCGACATGGCTGCTAAAAAGGTAACGCAAGTTCCTGCAGTGGATGGCCGAATCAAGAAAGTTGGCTAATAAGTAAGTAAGACAAAGGGCGTCCGTTGATTCGGGCGCCCTTTGTTTTGCCTGAAATAGGCTTGATTTATAAGGGTTTTAGAGCATTTGGGTGATGAATAAAAAGCAGGTACTATTGAGGTTCACAAATAAATAAGCGTGCGTAGCTCAACGGATAGAGCATCTGACTACGGATCAGAAGGTTAGGGGTTCGAATCCCTTCGCGCGCACAAGTTAAGCCTCGAGTGCCTTTCACACTCGGGGCTTTTCTTCTGCCCGTAAGATCAGGGTATGACCAAGGTGCTGCTGACAGGGTTTGAACCCTTTGGAAAGGCAACACTTAATCCATCAGGTGAAATTGTTAAGCAGATTAGCGGTGAGAACATCGTTACTGCGATTCTGCCTGTCGCATATGCACAATCAGCCGAAGCTTTACTTGCTTTAGTCGAGCAACACAATCCAGATGTTGTTATCTCTTTGGGCCAAGCCGAAGGTCGCACACAGATAACTCCTGAACGAATTGCAATCAACTTAGATGATGCACGCCTTGCAGATAATGAAGGTGTAACACGAATTGATGAACCGATTCTCGTTGGTGGTCCGGTTGCCTACGAGAGCACATTGCCGATCAAAGAGTTTGTTACAGCGATTAATGCGGCAGGGGTTCCAGCTGCGGTTTCGCTAAGTGCAGGTGCTTTTCTGTGCAATCACATCTTTTATGTGGCCCAAGATGCGTTAAAAGGTACAAAGGTGCGCAGTGGTTTTGTACATGTTCCACTTATGGATGAACAAGCAGGGGAGTTCCCTGGATTGCCTACGATGCCGTTAGATCAGATGATTAAAGCGGTACGAGCTATGCTCGAAGTGCTTTAGCAAAGTCACGGAAATCTTCAACAAGTAGATCAATCTCAGTTTGGCCATGTGCCAAAGAGATCAACCACTGCTCATCAAGTCCCGGAGGAGTGATGATTCCGCGGTTAAGTGCAAAGAGCCAGTGAGCCTCTGCAACACCAAAATCAGTGGCCTTGTAATCGCGGTAGTTGCGAACAGGTGATGTAGACCAAGTAACACAGCCCTTTACGCCGAATCCAACTGTATGTGCAGGTAATTGGTACTCGTCGATGATCGAGCTGATGCGATTTAGCGCCTGTTGGTTGAGTTCTTCTGCTGCAGCAAGTGCTTCATCGCTACAAATACGGTCAATTGCGCGAACTCCAGCCATTGCTAACGGATTACCGTTAAATGTTCCGAAGTGGGCCATTTTTCCATTGGTAACAAAATCCATGTACTTCTTCTTGCCACCAAATGCAGCAAGTGGAAGTCCACCACCGATTGATTTAGCAAGGGTGATTAGATCTGGCTGAACACCTAAGCGTGCTGATGCACCATGTGCGCCAGCTGTAAGCCCTGTCTTAACCTCATCAAAGATAAGGACGACGTTGTATTCATCGCATAGTTCGCGAACGCGCTCTAGGTAACCCTCATCTGGAAGAACGATGGCAAGGTTTTCAAGAACTGGTTCGACGATGTAGCAGGCAATCTTCTTGGCGTTCTTCTCAAACATTCTTTCAAGTGCGGGAATGTTATTGAAAGGAACAACGTAAATATCTCCGGGAACCAGATTTGAATCAATCGCTGGGATTGGATCTTCAGGATCACCAATCTTGTCTAATGCAGGCTTACTTGAAACTACAAATGGATCGTAGCTACCGTGGTAACCGCCTTCGACCTTAAGAATTCCCATTTTTTCAGTTGCAGAGCGTGCAACACGGACTGCGTACATCGTTGATTCAGTTCCACTATTAGTGAAACGAACCTGATCAATTCCAAAACGGTTACAGATTCGCTCTGCAGCGTCAGTTGAAATTGGTGATGGCGTAACAAATAACATTCCTGAAGTTAATGAGTTTTCTATCTCTTCAACCACGATTGGGTTTAAGTGACCAGCAAGCATCGCGCCGAAACCCATTGAAAGGTCGAGCAGCTGTCGGCCATCAACATCTGTCATGTATGCGCCTTTAGCGCTGGCGATTGAGATCGGATATGGGTCCCAGTGCTGGAA
>JBDLUF010000035.1:0-10673 GCA_039805445.1 Actinomycetota bacterium
GCAAGATGGAAGATCTGAAGAAGTATGTGAAGGCCACAAAGGCATATCCAGGGTTTAAGAAGATCGATTTCAAGTGGTCTGATGGAACTGGCAATGACTTTCCAAAACTCAAGATCAAGATTCGCCCAGAGCTTGTTGCTTTTGGAAACCCTGATGAGATCAAGGTTGATGAAAACGGTGTAATCGGCGGTGGAGTTCATCTTCGTCCTGAAGAGGTAAACAAACTTGTGGAAGAACGCGGCGATGATGTCTTCTTCTTTGATGGCCGTAACGCTTTTGAGGCTAAGGTTGGAAAGTTCAAGGATGCCGTGGTGCCTAATGTTGAGACTTCACATGACTTTGTTGCAGAGATCGAAAGTGGCAAGTACGACCACATGAAGGACAAGCCGGTCGTTACCTACTGCACGGGTGGTATTCGCTGTGAAATCTTGTCTGTGGTTATGAAGAACCGTGGATTTAAAGAGGTTTATCAGATTAAGGGCGGAATCGTTCGCTATGGAAATAAGTTTGGCGATGACGGCCTTTGGGAAGGTTCCCTGTATACATTTGATGATCGCCTAACAATTGATTTCAGTGACCACACTAAGTTGATTGGTGAATGTGCTGAATGTAAGGGTGCAACAAAGCAGTTTAGAAACTGCCAGAAGGCGGAATGTCACCAGTTGGTTCTGCTATGCGATCCTTGCTACGACACTCATACTGAGCGTCCTTGCAATCACGAGCGCGAAGTTAAGCGCAACCGCGAACTGATCGGTTAATTACGCTGATTTCTTAGTTTGACGCCAGTGGTACAGATACAACGGTGCAGCGATTGCAATAGTTGTAAATGAGGTAAAGATGCTCTTAATGGCCCGAATCTGATTGTTCTCCTCTTGCTGAGCTAATAAGTCAGCAGATGGAGCGTTTTCTGGCTTTGAATAGACATCGATGTAAGCAGGATCTGGAAATACCGCATTCATGATTGCATTAATTAATGCCACGGTTGAAAACAACACGACAAGCAAGGTAATCAGACAAACGGCGTAGAGATACAGAGAGCGCCAATCAACACCAATATGTCGGGTTTCAATCTCAACAGTCTTCTTTGTTACCGCTTTCTTGACTGCGGCTTTCTTTGCTACTGCCATGATTTCCTCCAATTACCTTGAATTACTACTAATACTCTCACACGAGCCCCTTGAGAAAGGGGTAACGCGATAAACTTCACCTGTGATCATTCAGGCATCAGGAGCGGTGGTTAATGGCTCTTTGCTTGGTGATCTTTGGATTGAAAGCTCCGATGGCCTCATCACATCTGTAAACCCCGGAATTCATAGCAACCCAGATACAACAACTGATGGGGTTTTAATCCCAGGTTTTGTAGATATTCACTGTCATGGAGGCGGCGGACATTACTTCTCAGCTGCCTCCCCTGATTCAATAACTGCGGCAATTAACGCACATAAGCAGACAGGTACAACTTCACTTGTTGCCTCCTTGGTCTCTGAAAGTATTGATGATCTGAAGGCGCAGATCCAAAGACTTATTCCTTTTTACCACCGTGGCGAGATAGTTGGAATTCACCTTGAAGGTCCTTATTTATCTCATGCTCGCTGTGGTGCACATGAGCCTTCATTGTTGATCGATCCAACCCTTCCGCAACTAAAAGAGTTAATTGATATTGGTCAGGGTTCAATCAAAATGATCACCATTGCTCCCGAGCTCAATGGTGCACAAGAGGCGATCTCATACCTTGCCTCTGTAGGCGTCTTTGCAGCAATCGGTCACACCGAAGGAAATTTCCAAGATGCAGCTGCTGCTACGGATAATGGTGCATCAATTGTTACCCACTTCCTTAACGCCATGAATAAGGAAAATACCGCTGGAAGCATTGCTAACTTTGTAATGAACGATCCACGACTTACTGTCGAATTAATTGTCGATGGGCATCACCAAAGTTTTGAAAAGGTTCAAGGGTTATTTAAAGCTATTGGACCCCGAATTATCATGGTTTCCGATGCGATGGCCGCTGCTGGAAATGGGGATGGCAGCTACACAATCGGGGCCTTGCCGGTAGAGGTTAAGGATGGTGTTGCACGGTTAACATCAAACCAAAAGCTTGCTGGTAGCACACTTACTATTTCGCAAGCCTTCACCAACTTAATCAATAAATGTGGCTTGTCTGTTGAACAAGCTGTTCAGGCAACATCAACTCAGCCAGCAAAAGCATTTGGATTAAAGGATCGCGGAAGTATTGGCGTTGGAATGCGTGCAGATTTATTGAGCTACAACAGCTCTTCAGGAGCTATATCTGTAATTAGTTAGTCAAAGTTACTTTAGAAAGTCCAACAGGTGCATCTGGGTCATAACCTGAGGCAACAGCGAACTCCAAAGCAAAGCGCTGTAAAACAATGGCATCAACAATTGTTGAGGCGATTTCATCATCACAGTTAGAGCCGGCTAGAACTATGTCTACACCTTCAGGTGTTCCACCATTTCCGATCCAAAAGATACGCGGATTAGTAGCGCGAATCTTGACCGTTGCTTCAGTAATTGATGGAGCTGGCATATGAGATGGTGCGACGATAAATACTTGCGTCTCGGCGGTCAACGCTGAGATTGGACCATGTAAGTAATCTGCGGTTGAAAGCCCCTGTACTGAAATCTTGCAGGTTTCCTGAACTTTAAGCGCTGCTTCACGTGCATTTGGGTAAGCAAATCCACGACCCAGAATTACAACCTCTTTGTCACGAGAAACCGCTTGAACAGCTGTTGAAACTAACTCGCGAGTTTGAACTAACCGTGTTGCTTCACTAATGATCTGCTCTGCATTGACCTGCTTGCCGGTCCAGGCGGCAACCAATAGATAGGAAACCAAGAGTTGTGCGTTATATGACTTCGTTGCTGCTACCGCTAACTCAGGACCTGCAAGCAAAGAGAAATGGTTGTGAGCGATCGTGGCCAAAGGCGAGTTAGAGTCATTTGTCATGGCGATAACATAGGCGTTTGCTTGTCTGGCTGCGGTTGCAAACTTCACTAGATCTGGTGACTGGCCGCTCTGGCTGATTGCAACAATCAAAGTATTGGCGTACTTAAGCTCTGAACCGTAGACGGTGACTGATGATGGTGAGGTCAATCCAACGGGCAAACCAATCTGCGTTTCAATCAGGTACTTCAAATAATGCGCGGCGTTGTCAGAGGTGCCTCGTGCCAAAATAAGAACTGATTGGATCTTTTCCTCAGTCAAAACATCTCTAACAGCATTAAACGCATCTTTGTTGTCAAAGATTGCTTTAAAGACCTTGGGGGTTTCAGCAATCTCCGAAGCCATGATCGCGCCTAATGAACTCATGTGCTTATCTTCCCACAAATTTTGAAGTACCCTCTCGCTATGGCGGTCCAAAAGAAATCCGTGCCGAAGCACGTCGAACTCAGAGAGAAGCTACGTAGTCGCTTCCAACGTATGAACCCAAACTCTCTGATTCCATCCGCACGAGAGCTTTCAAAAACTTACAAAGTTAGTGCGATGACTGTCCGTCAAGCCTTAGTGGCACTTCAGCAAGAGGGAATGATTCATTCAGTACCGGGCCTCGGCACCTTTGTGTCTGATCACAAAATGTCCAAAAAGTTAACTTTTGTTTCCTTTAGCCAAGAGGTTCTTGAGCGAGGGATGACTCCGAGTTCGAAAATAGTGTCAGCAATTAAAACGACTATAAAGGATCCAATTGTTGCTGATTCACTCAATATTGCCGTAGGTGATGAGGTTTATAAGATTGAGCGTGTCAGATTTGCCGACAAAATTCCGATGGCGCTTGAAGAGTCTTACATCTCTGCAGCGCTAATACCTGGTCTCTTGGATCAAGATTTATCGAAGTCGTTGTACGAGATCTTCAAGAATGCCTATGAAAAGCCTGTAACTAAAGCTGAATGTGTGGTTTCCCCAATGAACTTATCAAAACGTCAAGCTGATTTATTGGATACTGATGTTAAATCAGCCGCTTTAAACTTTGTTCTGGTTGCATACGACTCAAGAGGCAGAGCTCTTGAACGGTGCAGCTCAATTAAACGTGGCGATCGTTACGACTTCCGATATAGCATTCAAGCAGATTCTTAAATTCCCTCATTTATAAAGTGCTTAGTTAGTAAATATGGATTTGTAATCGCAGTTCCAACACACACTGCCCAAGCACCATTTGCAATCGCTTCTCGCACTTGAATTGGATTAGCAAATCCACCTTCAGCAACAAGAGGAACCTTGATAGCTCTAGCAATTTGCAGAACAAGATCTATGTTTGGTAATCCTGAACTCGGAATATCTGTATAGCCACTTAATGTAGTTGCAATAGCATCAAATCCAAGTGCTTGTGCATTAACTGCATTTTCCAAAGAATCTACATCCGCCAGTAAAGGGACGCTCGTATGCTTGCGCACTTCTGTGAAGAATTGTTCGAGAGTTACTCCCCCAAGCCTGGAACGTTGAGTTGCATCAACCGCCACGATGTCGGCTCCAACCTCAACCAACGCCAACACATCTTGCACTGATGGTGTTATATAGACATCTGAATCAGTTGTGAAGCTCTTAACTAAGCCAATGACTGGAACTTTGACAGACTTAACTACAAGCGAGACATTTTCAATACCTTGTGCTCGTATCGCTTTCGCACCTGCTAGTTCGACAGTCATTGCTTGGGCGGCAATAAACTCCGGCGTATTCATAGGTGTTCCCTCGGTCGCCTGGCAGGAAACCACCAAACCACCCTTAATCTGATCGAACACAGGCGCAATCTTAGGCAGGTTATGTAACTGATTCGTAACCAAAATGCGCCCCCTATCCCCTTGACTTTCCCGAACCATACTATAGTTTTGCCTCACTGGTCTAGAGCGGTCAAGTACCAATCCAGATCGACACCTCACTAGCGTCAAAAGACGGGTAAGAAGGAAATGGAATGCGTTTAAAAAAGACCTCGATCGCGCTGGCCACAGCGCTCAGTTTGGTAGTCGGTTTAGCCGTTCTGCCAAATGCTAATGCAGCAACAACGGTCAAAATGGTTTTGTGGCCTGGACCAGAAGGCGATGCAATGCAGAAGGTTGTAGATTCCTATAACTCTTCACAAGGCAAGAAAGATGGCGTCACTGTAAAGATGATTCTTCTTAGCCGTGACAACACATTCGCTAAGGAAGCAGCATTGATGAAGGCAAAGTCATCTGAGTATGACATTTACTTCACAGCTTCTTACCTAGTCGGACAGCATGCACCATACCTTTCAGATCTAAAGGGAGTTAAGGACAGCCTGTATCTCAAGGCTTCAGTAAACTCACTGAAGGTTGCTGGAAAGCAGAAAGCACTTCCTCTAGACACAAGCTTGCACTTTATGTATTACCGCAAAGACTTGATTGCCTCACTATCTGCAAATGCAGCTAAGTACACTTCAATTGCTAAGACCGTACTTGGCAAAGACTTGACTCCAAACACTAATCCAGCAACTTGGACTTGGGATGATGCATTAGCTACAGCTGCATTCTTCACACAGAAGTACAATCCAGAATCACCAACAAAGTATGGCTATGCACTTCCTGCGAAGAACTTGTTGTACAACACAATGATCTGGAATGACGTTCTCTGGGGACTTGGCGGAAATTGGCTAAAGAATGGCAAGCCAAATCTAAATACTCCATCAGGTAAGGCGGCAATCGATGTGTACAACACGATTTACACAAAGGGCCTAACTTCACCTGAATCATCTCAATGGGAGTATGCAGAAACTAACTCTGCATTGACTTCTGGTAATGCAGCTCTTGCACTTCAATGGAACGCTGCTTACTCAGAGCTAAGCACAACAGGTGCGACAAAGGATCAAATTGGTATCGCGCCACCACCAGGTAAGGGTCAGCGAACACACGTTCACGCTCTTGCAGTTGGACTCAATAAGTTCAGCAAGAATCAAGCTGCCTCAGCGAAGTGGATGGCTTACCTTGCGACTACACCTGCAATGAAGACTTATGCTGGAGCCGGTGGAGTTCCATCAATGCCTTCAATCCTAAAAGGAATGGTTGCGACCAACGCTTCATTTGCAAATATCATCGAGTACGCGGGCAAGTTCGGATATTCCGAATCTGCTGGTCCCCGTGAATTTGATATGTATGCCGCTTTGGCGGAAGTACTCAGCCCTGCTTGGTCAGGTCAGAAGACTTCAGCCGATGTAGCTGCTGCTGCGGACGCTGCTATCAAGAAACTTCAGAAGTAGCGGTTCTGTCTTAAGGGGACAAAGGATCTAGTGGCTGGTTACAGTAACCAGCCACTAGATTTCTTTTTGCGAGGAAGGGGCGGACTACGGTGTCAACTACATATAGCCAAGAGCGCAAAATCGCTGGTTGGTTACTTTCTGCCCCACTTTTAATTCTGCTTGCAGGCCTGTTGATCTGGCCCATGTACTTAGGCTTTAAGACATCCATAACTCATGACATTTTGAGTGAGTTTGAAACCTATCCGGCAGGGTTCGAAAACTATAAGAATCTGTTGGTCGAACCGAACTTTTGGAGTTCGATTCGATTCACTCTGATTTTTGCATTGGTTGCCTCAGTCATTGAGCTAACTCTAGGTTTAGGACTAGCCCTTTTATTTGATCGAATTTTTCCTGGCAAGAGGTTTCTTTTCTCTTTAATGCTCATACCAATCATGATTGCACCATCGCTCATGGCGGTGATGTTTCGCCTCATTCTCAACGAGAATATTGGGATCATTCCTGGGTTGTTGAGCAAAGTAGGGCTGAGCTACTCCATTTTTGATCAAAACAATATCTTTACATCGCTCATAATTTTGGATGTAATCGAATTCACCGCTTTTACTTTTCTATTGTCTTATTCAGCTCTTCAGAACATGTCCTCTGAAATTTATGAGGCCGCTGCAATTGATGGTGCAAATAAGCGGCAAACTTTATTACGAATTACCTTGCCAATTCTAAAGCCAGCCCTGGCAATCGTATTTCTCTTGCGAATTCTCGATTCAATCCGAACGTTTGACTCGATCTATATCCTCACCGGTGGAGGGCCTGGAACTTCGACTCAAACTGTTGGTATCTATATTTACAAGACCGCTTTCATTTATGGCGATTTTGGCTTGGCAGCAGCTGCCGCAATCGTGTTAGTTCTCCTTTTGACCCCATTCATGCCATTCATTATCAAGCAATTCAATTTAGGAACTGAGTCTTCACGATGAAAAGAAATTGGGGCGTGACGGCAGCGGTTAGTGTGATTGTTTTTGTCTTCTTGATTCCTCTCACTGGAGCCTTTTATACCTCCTTGAGAACAGATGCCGCGATAGCTTCAGGACCATTTGTTTGGGAGTTTGATTCAAACTGGACTCACTATAAAAATGCACTCGGTGCTGCTGGCTACGACTTTCCTAGTTTTTTTAGAAACAGCATAATTATTTCCTTAGGAACTGTTCTTCTCACAATTTTGGTGAGTTTTCCTGCGTCCTACGCCATCGTGAGATTGGGTTTTGGCGGGCCATGGTTGCTGAGACTTGCCCTCGCTCTCCGAATAACTCCCGCAATATTCTTCGTGATTCCGTTTTATAAGTTGTTTACCGCCTATGGATTGATCGATCGCCCATTAGGTCTGATTCTTGCAAACTCCTTTATTAACATGACTCTTGCGCTACTGGTCTTTGCAGGCGCTATCAAGGAGATGCCACTTGAAATTGAGGAAGCAGCGGCGGTAGATGGTGCATCTATTTGGATGACCCTACGAAAGATCGTACTTCCACTTTTGGGACCAGGGCTGGCTGCAGTTGGAGTCTTGACCTTCTTATTCTCATGGTCGGATTATTTGTTTGCGGTGGTTCTGACTTCAAGTGAGGCAACACCAGTTACCGTTGGTGCAGCCAACTTCGTAACCTCATATGGAGTACGTTGGGGCGACATTTCGGCTGCGGTCTGTCTATCGATCCTTCCACCACTAGTATTTGCCACAGCTGCACAAAAATATTTAGTTAAGGGCTTATCGTCGGGCGCTGTTAAGGGGTAATGATGCTTGTTGTTGATCTTGGTCAATCAGGATCACGTTTTCAGTTATCTAACGAGAAGCAGGTTCTAACTAGAGGAAAACTGAGTTCTGAGACTGTTTTAGAATCGCTCCGAGAAGTATTCGCGTTGATTCCAAAGATTCAGGCTGACGTGGTATCCCTCTCCTGCACTGGTTTCAATGGTGTTGTTCCTTCTCCAGTGGCCTTTGGTGAGCTCTGCACAGAATTCTTTGGCGCAAAGCAAGTGGCTGTGATTGACGATGGTCTAGCCGGCTTTGTTGGTGCGTTAAATGGGCGCAATGGTGTTGTGTTATCCATTGGTGGCGGAGTTGTATCTGTCGGAGGTCGAGATGGAAAGTTTGCCCATCGTGATGGATTAGGTAGCACCTTTGGAGATGAGGGTGGCGGTTTTTGGCTTGGTAAGAATGCAATTACAAAGGCTCTCGGCATCCGCCAAGGTCGCGGGGATGATTCCGAAATGCTTCAATACTTTGCCGAAGAATGCCAAGCTTTTGATGGCCTTGCTGTAAAGAACACGGCCGAGGCAGCGACGCTTGCAATTAGAACTGCACAAAAAGTTTTAGAGGCGGCAGATGCAGGTGTATCAACTGCAACAGCGATCGTGGATGAAGGTGCGTATCTGCTTGCGCAAACTGTTGTGGCAACCTGGTACGGATGTGGTGGAGCCAAGAGTGATTCACCAGAGATCGTTATTCAAGGTGGACCTGCACGTAATGCTTCGTATTCAACAAAGATTGCACTTGAGATTAATGCAAAGCTGCCAAACGCGGTGATTGTTCAATCTTCGGGAGATAACTTAGATGGAGCAACCTGGATCGCAAATAATCTGCATCAGGATGCGCCTCCACTACTCCTTTGGTCGACGCTTTAACTCAGTAAATGGGTTCCACTCTTTAAGTGGGGTACGCGGTTTCTTTGGTGAGAGCATTAATGCAAGAAGAATCCAAAAGGTTCCGATAAATCCAAGCAAAGTCCATGGAAGCACTCGGCGCCCAAAGGCATAGGCGGCTAAACCGGCAACAAGTGCGAAGATAATATTTCGGGCATCAAACTCAAACATGAGATAAGAGTACTAAGTAGAGGTTAAATAAGACCGTATTCGGCAGCCTTTGCCGTTAACTCTTCTCGAACTGAAGGGTGTGCGGCGTTTTTGATGATGTTAAGCGCTTGATTATTCTGGCTATGGCCAAAGCAGGCGGCAACGCCTTGTTCTGTAACTACAAATGAGTGTTGGAAATGTGTGACGTTTGCCTGCAAGCGAGGCACGATTGTTGAAACATTTGCCTTGGGATGCCATGAAGGAAGGGCAACAAAGGATTGCCCGCCGCGACTGTGCAGCGCACCCACGATGAAATCTGTTGAACCACCAAAACCGCTGTAGATCTTTCCGCGAACATGGCTAGCGTTTGCTTGATCAAAAAGATCTACTTCAAGGGCGCTATTGATCGATGTCATCTTTGCTTGGCGTGCAATCTGGCTTGGATCATTGGTGCGTTCAGTGCGCAGCATGCGAACCTTTTTGTTGAGATCAAGCCATTGATACAGCTCTTGGCTGCCGAAGATAAATGATGCGGTGACCAATACCTCATCATCTAAGGTGCCGGCTTTTGAAAGCTCTAGGACACCATCGGAAAACATCTCGGTCCAAATGCGTAAGCCCTTACGTGCTTTGAGTGCCATTAACACCGCATCTGGAACTCCACCGATTCCTAATTGCAGTGTTGAGTGATCCTCTACTAGGGCTGCAATACGGCTACCGATCTCTGCTTGAATATCGGTGATTTCAGTAGCAGGTTTTTCTTGTAGTGGCTCATCAACTTCTACTAAGTAATCAATCTCGCTGTCATAAATCTGTGAGTCGCCATAGGTATAAGGCATCTGCTTATTTGCCTGCGCAATAACCAATCCCCCATGTGCACGAGCGGTTTCAATTGCACGGGGCAAGATGTTGACTTCGGTTCCAAGACTTACTGTGTCAAAACGTTGCTGTGATGTATGAATGAAAACCACATCTGGTCGATAAAAGTTACGTATTAAAACTGGCAACAGTGAAAGCCGAGATGGGATGTACTCAAGGCGCGGATGGTTTCGCATTGCGGGACCCACAAAGGCGGTCTCGTAGGTGATGCCTTCGCGATCTGGAATTCCATCGCCATGAGCGTTCAGCATGTGAAGCTTGAACTCCGGGATTACCTCATCGGCAATCGCTAACAAGGTGCGTGGGGTTGAAAAGTTTCCAGAAGCGATAATTCGAGGGTTACTAGGAAGATTGGCGAGAATACTTTTTAGTTGCTCTGTTGTGATTACTCGCATGTCTTAAATCTATCGTGCTGCCTAAAACAAAAATCTCTCTTCTCGCACATTAGCTGTGTGAGAAGAGAGATATCAGTGGTAGCCCCGAAGGGATTCGAACCCTCGTAGCTGGCTTGAGAAGCCAGAGTCCTAGGCCGCTAGACGACGGGGCCGCGCTTGTAAAACTAGGACAGATATTAAGTTGTTCTAACCTTTAATCACTTAAAAGCTAGCTGTACTGCGCTGGGGTACCAGGACTCGAACCTAGACTTACTGAACCAGAATCAGCAGGGCTGCCAATTACCCCATACCCCAAAGCTTTTCGAGCCTTGTACTGCAATGGCAAAGAATACCA
>JBDLUF010000036.1:0-10373 GCA_039805445.1 Actinomycetota bacterium
GTGGGAAGTGTTCACGTACTCGAGATTCCAGCGCCGCTAAATCCGAATCACTTGTTACATCAAGTTCTATGACGGGACATGGATGAGGTAAACGACCCGCAATGCGGGTTGTGAGAGACAAGCCGCGACCAAATCCAGTCAGAATCACTTCGGCACCTTGTTCTTGAGCCAAGCGGGCGATGTGAAATGCAATTGAGGCATCGGTTAATACACCCGTTACCAGGATCTTTTTGCCTTCGAGGATTCCCATTTAGTGTCCCATTCCTAATCCGCCATCTACTGGGATTAATGCACCAGAGATGTAACTTGCTTGAGGTGATGCGATAAAGGTTACGACATCGGCGATTTCTTCAGCTGAACAGAAACGACCTAGCGGCACTGAAGTTGCGATTTCATTGCGGCGCTTTTCATCCAGGGTTGCCGTCATATCTGTCTCTACAAAACCAGGTGCAATGACATTTGCGGTAATTCCGCGGCTACCCAATTCGCGGGCAAAGGAGCGAGCCATTCCGACTAATCCAGATTTTGATGATGAGTAATTCACCTGTCCGGCAGAACCGAGTGCGCCAACTACAGAACCAACGAAGATTAAACGTCCGCGCTTCAATTTGAGCAGACCCTTGGTGGCTCGGCGAGCAACACGGAATGCCCCAGTTAGATTTGCATCGATAACTGATTCAAAATCCTCATCGCTCATTCGCATTACTAATCCATCTTTAGTAATTCCGGCATTTGCAACAACGATCTCAGGCATTCCCCACTGTTCTTCGATCGATGCAAACCCTGCATCCACGCTCTCGGTGCTGGTCACATCCATCTGAACCGATTTGAAGCCAGCGGGCGCGGATCCAGTTCGATAGGTGACGACTACATCGTGACCCGCCTTTTGCAGAGATTGAGCGATTGCTAAACCAATTCCGCGGTTTCCGCCAGTGACAAGCGCGATTGAACTCATACCTAGAACCTACCTGCTACCTCGGAGTATTCAAAAGAAGCGAAGGTGCGCGCCGAGCGTTACTCTTGCTCCATGGCCAAAGAAAAGAAGATTTTCGACATCACGAGCGCACAAAATGCGCTGACACGTGACCAGGCTGGCCGCCAAAAGCGTTACTTCATTTCAATGATGATTCGTACCGCCTGTTTTGTGTTGACTGTAATTTTGCCAAGTCCTTATCGCTGGTTTGCGCTAGCCGGTGCGGTTACTCTCCCTTACTTTGCGGTTGTAATTGCAAATGCCGGCCGCGAAACAGTTTCTCGTGGAGCTGACATCGTAGAAGACAAGCCGCTAGCACTCGATTAATTCATGTCTGTAGACAATAAGGGCAAAGAGCCCTGGTCATTTTTAAAAACCTTAGTCGCCTTAGGGCTCATCGTTTTGTGTGTTTGGGCAGCACAATGGCAGTATCACCGAGGCGTCGATCGTCACGCCCGCAATACGATCATTGAAGAGCGAATTGCGCGGGAAGCGATTGAACTGGGCCAACTTGATTCTGAATTAGCTAACAATGAGTGGCAAAGTATTGTCACCACCGGAAGTTTTGATGAGAAAAAGCAAATTCTTTTGCGCAATCGATACTCAGAAGGAAAGTACGGCTACGAGGTACTGACCTTGTTTACCAGCGTTTCTGGAGAAAAGTTTTGGGTAGACCGTGGATGGGTACAGGCCGGAGCTACAGCAACAACTCCACCAGAAGTCACCAGCGTTCCCGTAGGTGAAGTAACAATCACTGGCCGATTTAGATTGGACTCTTCGCTCCCCCGTGGTTCATTTTTTGCACTGCCTGGATCAGGTGAAGATTTAGTCTCTGAACTCAACGCACAATCGCAGTTGAATACGGAAAAGTATTATTTAGATTTGTTAAGTGGTTCAGAGCCATCCTTAACTCCGGCGGTTACAGCTCAACTGCCATCGCTGAGCGATGGACCGCATATGGCTTACGCCTTGCAATGGCTGTTTTTTGGTGGATTGGTTATTTACGGACGTTTCTTAATTAGACGTACCCGTTAAATCCTGACGGTTATACAGCTCCGAATACAAGCCACCCTTAGCTACTAATTCATCGTGGGTGCCTCGTTCAACGATCGCGCCTTTTTCCAATACAAGAATTTGATCAGCATCTTTGACGGTACTTAAACGGTGAGCAATAACAATGCTGGTGCGACCCTTGAGCGCTGTTTGCAACGCTGCATGAACTAGCTGCTCATTTTCAGAATCTAGATGCGCTGTGGCCTCATCCAAGATAACAACAGCTGGAGATTTGAGAAGCAAACGAGCGATCGCAAGGCGTTGTTTTTCGCCACCAGATAGTCGATGTCCACGCTCTCCGACCATAGTCTCTAAACCATTTGGGAGCGATTCAATCAGATTCCAAATTTGAGCTGATTTACATGCCTGCATCATCTCTTCTTCAGTTGCATCTTGTTTTGCATAGCGAAGATTTTCGGCGATAGTTTCGTGGAAAAGATGTGCATCCTGCATTACAACGCCAATGGAATCTCGCAAAGACTCTAACGTCAGATCACGAATGTCATGGCCATCGATAGAGATCGAACCATCTGTAACATCATAAAGACGTGGCAATAGCGCACTGATAGTTGTCTTACCTGCACCCGAAGGACCAACTAGTGCGGTCATTGTTCCGGGTGCTGCAACAAATGAAAGATCCTTTAATACCTGGTCACTTTGGACCGTTTCAGCTTTCGCCGCAGATTCAAGGGATGCAAGTGAAATCTCTTCTGCACGTGGATAAGAAAAGTTCACATTTTTGAACTCAATGCGCGGTTCAGTTGTCTTGAGTTCAATTGCATTGTCACGGCTCTTGACCATTGGCTCTAAATCTAAAACCTCAAAAACCCGCTCAAAGGAAACTAGTGATGTCATCACATCAATACGTACATTTGAAAGGGCGGTTAACGGTCCATATAAGCGGGCTAGCAAAGCGGTGATTGCAAGCAATGTACCGACGGTGACGCCACCTTTAATCGCAAGGTGACCACCGATTCCATAAGCGAAAGCTGTAGCTATAGCAGCTACGCTGGTAAGTGCGATGAAAAAGAGACGGTTGAGCATCGCCATTTTGATTCCAATATCGGCGACTCGACGTGCGCGACTTCTGAAGTATTCACGCTCGCGATTTGGTTCTCCGTACAAAGCAACAAGCATCGCACCTGAAACATTGAACCGCTCAGTCATTGTGCTCGACATCTCGGCATTTACACCAAAGGATTCACGGGTTAAGGATTGCAATCTGCGCCCGACCCACTTGGTTGGGATCAGGAATACAGGTAACAAAAGCAGGGAAAAAATAGTTATCTGCCACGAGAGAATTAACATCGTGATTGTGACCAAAACTAAACTTACAACATTGCTAACTACACCTGACAAGGTCGCGGTAAAGGCTTGTTGCGCGCCAATAACATCTGAATTAATTCTGGAGATCAAGGCTCCAGTTTGCGTTCGGGTAAAGAAGGCGATTGATTGCTTTTGAACATGGGCAAAAACTAGTGAACGAAGATCATAAATAAGACCTTCTCCGATTCGCGATGAAAAATAGCGGCCCAACATATTGAAGCCAGCATCTGCAATGGCCAGCAAACCAACGAGAATCGCCAAATTTGTAACAACAGATGGATCCTTTGGAATTACACCCTCATCAATTAGGCGCTTCAAAAGCAATGGAGTGGCAACGACTAATCCCGCATCAACAACAACCGTAGCCAAATAGATGATGATGTTGGTTCTGTAGGGACGCGCAAAGGAGAAGATTCTTTTAACGGTGCCTGGCTTAAGCTTTTGCTCCTTCACTGAAGGATCTGCGGTCATAGAGCGGTGGGTCATCCACGCTGCATGCATCGACATAATTAAACGGTAAAGCCGAGAGCGCGCAGCTGATCTCTTCCATCATCGGAAATCTTGTCTGGACCCCAAGGCGGCATCCATACCCAGTTGATTTTTACATCAGTTGTCATTCCAGCAAGCGCAGCGCGAGTTTGATCTTCAATAACATCTTGAAGTGGGCATGCTGCAGAGGTCAGAGTCATGTTGAGAATTGCGATGTTAGCCTCATCAACCATGACATCGTAGATAAGTCCAAGGTCAACAACATTGATACCAAGCTCGGGATCAACTACATCCTTCATCGCCTCTGTTACATCATCAACGCTAGTAGTCATTGTTACTCTCCCCCTGTTGTGGTGTTTATTCTAACCGCTGCATCCTTATAGGCCATCCAGCCCAACAATGCACACTTGATGCGGGCCGGGAACTTAGATACCCCAGCAAGTGCCACCGCATCTTCCAGGACATCGGGGTTACCTTCTTTAGTGCCCTTACTCTGCATGAGTTCGGTGAACTCATTGAGAATCGCATCTGCTTCAGCAAAACTCTTGTTGACCAATAAATCACTTGCAATCGAAACACTTGCCTGAGAAATTGAGCAACCAACTCCATCCCAGGTGATCGCGCTGATTTTCCCATCTATGGCTGTCACATTAAGAGTGATCTCATCACCGCAACTTGGATTCACATGATGAACCTGAGCACCGTAATTATCTGACAAGCCCTTATTGAGTGGATGCTTGTAGTGATCCAGGATCACCTCTTGATAAAGGCTATCTAGCTCCATTATGAAAAGTATTTCTGTGCGCCAGTGATCGCTGCAAATAGTGCATCGCAATCAGATTCATCGTTGTATAGATACAAAGAGGCTCGAGTTGTTGCAGGAACTCCAAGCTTTCGTGTTAGCGGCCAGGCACAGTGATGTCCGGTTCGAACCGCAACTCCCTGACTATCGAGGTACTGACCTAAATCATGTGGATGAATCTGACCGACAGTAAACGAAACAGAACCGCCACGTGCATCGGTGTTTTGAGGACCAACAATCGAAAGCTCTGGAATCTGTAGCAAGCCATTCATTAAATATCCTGTTAACTCAACCTCATGGTCAAAAATGGATTGCATTCCGACTTCAGTTAAGTAATCAAGGGCGGCACCAAGACCAACAGCTTGTGCCATGTTTGGAACGCCAGCTTCAAACTTACGGGGTGCAGGTGCCCACGTTGCAGATGTCATCGTGACAGTTTCGATCATCGAACCACCAAAGAGAAATGGCGGTAGCTCTTCAAATACTGAACTCCACAAAACACCCACACCTGTTGGCCCTAACGCCTTGTGACCAGAGAAGGCTAGAAAATCAACATTAAGTTTCTTAACATCAATCGGCATGTGTGGAACAGATTGGCAGGCATCTAAAACAACAACTGCGCCGACTTCATGTGCGCGTGCGGTAATTGCTTCCAAAGGATTAATAGTTCCCAAAACATTAGATTGATGGGTGAGCGCAACAACCTTAGTGTTCTCAGTGATTACGGAGTTAATGGCAGAAAGATCTAAACGTCCTTCGGGGGTAACCTCAAACCACTTAAGTTCTGCGCCTGTTCGTGCAGCAAGTTGTTGCCATGGAATTAAATTAGCGTGATGCTCCATTTCGGTAACAACGATTTGATCCTTTGAGGTTAAAGCAAACCGCGATCCAGGCTCAGCATTACCCATCGCATAGGCTACGAGGTTGAGAGATTCAGTCGCATTTTTGGTAAATACGATCTCTTCCTCTTTAGCTCCCAAGAAATTAGCAACCTTTAAACGTGCACCTTCGTAAGCATCAGTTGCCTCTTCAGCTAATTGATGAGCACCACGGTGAACAGCAGCGTTGGTGAACTTATAGAAGTTGCTTTCAGCCTCAATAACCGAGAGTGGTTTTTGACTAGTTGCTCCACTATCAAGGTATACAAGCTTTTTGCCGTCACGAATAGTACGTTCAAAGATTGGGAAATCCTGACGTACCTTCGCGACGTTGAAACTCATGTGTCCTTACTTGCTCACATAATCTGCGTAACCATTTGCTTCAAGCTTCTCAGCTAGCTCTGGGCCACCTTGTTCCACAACGCGACCATTTGCAAATACATGTACAAAGTCAGGTTGGATGTAACGCAAGATTCGTGTGTAGTGGGTAATAAGAATGACCCCAAGGTTATTGGCAGCCTTTGCGCGGTTAACACCCTCTGAAACGATGCGAAGTGCATCAACATCAAGACCAGAATCTGTCTCATCAAGGATTGCCATCTTTGGCTTTAGAAGTTCCAGCTGCATAATTTCGTGGCGCTTCTTTTCTCCACCTGAGAAACCCTCATTCACATTACGGGTTGCAAAGGATGGATCCATGTTGAGCGCTTCCATTGCATCCTTAACTTCTCCTACCCATGTACGAAGCTTTGGTGCCTCGCCACGCAGCGCTGTTGCTGCGGTGCGCAAGAAGTTAGATACAGATACACCTGGAACTTCTACCGGGTACTGCATGGCAAGGAATAAGCCAGCCTTAGCGCGCTCATCAACTGTCATCTCTAAAACATCTACGCCGTCGAGAGTTACAGATCCACCGGTGATTGTGTACTTGGGGTGTCCTGCGATTGAGTAAGCAAGAGTTGATTTACCTGAACCATTTGGTCCCATGATTGCGTGAGTTTCGCCTGACTTGATGGTCAGATCGACACCCTTAAGGATCTCTACCGTTCCATTATCTGTGTCAACCGATACCTGCAGGTTGCGGATTTCTAGTGTACTCATTTTTTCTCTCTTCTCTCGTTACTAAATCTCTACCGTGACGGCGTTTCCGTCGATTGATACCGCATACGTTTCAAGTGGAATATTTGCTGGAAGGGTTAACGCCTCACCAGTGCGGAGATCAAATTCAGCACCATGTAACCAGCACTCAATTTTGAATCCAGTGACATCTCCCTCGGAAAGGGATGCGTCTGAGTGGGTGCAGGTATCTGCAATTGCAAATACCTCTTCACCAACGCGTGCAACACAAATCGTCTTGCCATCCTTTTCGATACGAACCGGCTTACCTTCTGCGATTTGGTCTAGAAGTAGATCAGCCATTGTGCGCCGCCTTTTCTAGCTCGGCATCGATTCGATCCATGATTCGGTTTTGAACCTCTTCATTACCAATTTCAGAAACGATTTCATTAAAGAAACCACGAACCACTAGGCGACGTGCATCTGCCATTGCGATTCCGCGTGACATCAAATAGAACAACTGCTCATCATCAAAACGACCAGTTGTGCTTGCGTGACCCGCTCCGATGATTTCGCCGGTTTCGATTTCTAGGTTTGGAACAGAGTCGGCGCGAGCACCATCGCTAAGCAATAGGTTGCGGTTGAGCTCGTAAGTATCTGTACCTTCAGCTGCGGCACGGATCAATACATCACCGATCCATACAGTGTGTGCATCCTTGCCAGCTAAAGCTCCCTTGTAATTAACATTGGATTTAGCATGTGGAACTGCGTGATCAACATGCATGCGATGCTCAAAGAATTGACCAGCTGTTGCAAAGTAAACACCCAATAGATCTGCAGATGCACCTGGTGCCTTGAATTCAACGGTTGGAAGAATTCGAACAACATCTCCACCGACTGTGACAGTGATTGATTTAAAGGTTGCATCCTTATCAACTACTGCGTGGTGGCGGGCTGTATATACAGATTTAGATTCAAACTCCTGCAAAGTTACAAACTTTAGGTTTGAGCCAGGTGCGCAATAGATCTCGAGATCTTCTGCCAAAACTGTATCTGTTGTATTTTCAACAATTACAGTTGCTACGGCGTGGGTACCAAGAGTGATACGGACACGTGAAAACTCAGCTGTGTCTAGCGCTCCTGCAGAACGCCCCAAGAAGATTGGCTCTGCAAGCTCGGTATTGGCAGCGATTGCAAGGTGTGCAACTGAAGTAGCCGCTCCCCTAACGCGTTCGATGATTACATCATCTGATGATGCAAGGGGTTCAAGATTCTCGCGAGTAAAACTAACTCCAGATGGCAAAGCACCTTTGGTAATTAATGATTCACGGTCGGATTGAACAGCCACACCATCATGGAGCCCACGAAGGCGCTTGAGAGGTGTAAAACGCCACGCCTCTTCACGACCCGTGGGTGTTAAGTAATTAGTAGTTAAGACAGACATTAACCGACAGCACCTTCCATCTGAAGTTCAATCAGGCGGTTGAGTTCTAGTGCGTACTCCATAGGTAGTTCGCGCGCGATTGGTTCGATGAATCCACGAACGATCATCGCCATTGCTTCATCCTCATTAAGTCCGCGAGACATCAAATAGAACAATTGATCATCGCTTACCTTTGAAACAGTTGCCTCATGGCCCATAGATACATCATCTTCACGAATATCTACATATGGGTATGTATCGGAACGAGAAATAGTGTCAACCAACAACGCATCGCACTTAACTGTGCTCGCAGAGTGGTGTGCACCTTCTTGAACTTGTACAAGACCGCGGTAAGAGGTTCGACCTCCACCACGTGCTACTGACTTCGAGATTACAGATGATGATGTGTATGGAGCTGCATGAACCATCTTGGCACCTGAATCCTGGTGCTGACCCTCGCCCGCAAAAGCAAGTGACAAAGTCTCGCCCTTTGCATGAGGTCCCATTAAGAAGATCGCTGGGTACTTCATGGTTACCTTAGATCCGATATTTCCATCGACCCATTCCATCGTTGCACCTTCAGCACATGTTGCACGCTTTGTTACCAAGTTGTACACATTGTTAGACCAGTTCTGAATCGTGGTGTAACGAACGCGCGCACCCTTCTTAACAATGATTTCAACAACAGCTGAGTGAAGTGAATCTGATTTGTAGATAGGTGCGGTGCAACCTTCTACGTAGTGAATGTATGAATCTTCATCAGCGATGATCAAGGTGCGCTCAAACTGACCCATGTTCTCGGTATTGATGCGGAAGTATGCCTGCAATGGAATATCTACATGGACGCCCTTAGGAACATAGATAAATGAACCACCAGACCACACAGCTGTATTCAGCGCTGCAAACTTGTTATCTCCAACGGGAATAACAGTTCCGAAGTACTCCTTGAACAGTTCTGGGTGCTGCTTGAGAGCGCTATCTGTATCGAGAAAAATAACGCCTTGTGCTTCTAGATCTTCACGGATTGAGTGGTAGACAACCTCTGACTCGTACTGTGCAGCTACACCTGAAACTAGGCGCTGCTTTTCAGCCTCCGGGATACCTAAACGGTCATAGGTATTTTTGATCTCGTCTGGAAGGTCATCCCATGTTGTCGCCTGCTTTTCAGTTGAGCGAACAAAGTACTTAATGGTGTCAAAGAAAATTCCTGATAGATCTGACCCCCAATTAGGCATTGGCTTCTTATCAAACAAGGAAAGACCCTTAAGGCGTAGATCAAGCATCCACTGTGGCTCAGACTTCTTTGATGAGATGTCACGAACAACATCTTCATTAAGACCACGCTTAGCGTTATCGCCAATCGCGCTCTTGTCTGACCAACCGTATTCGTAGTTGCCGAGGCCTTCGAGTTCTGGATGTGCTGTTGTCATGCACGTACCTTCCCATCTCTGTTAGATTTTTTAGATTGATTAATCTTTGGAATAAATGTTGTACACACACCATCACCGTGAGCGATAGTGGCTAAACGTTGAACATGTGTTCCTAAAACCTTTGATAGCGCCTCTGTCTCAGCCTCACACAGCTGTGGAAACTCTGCTGCAACGTGAGCGATAGGACAGTGATGCTGACATAGCTCCTCGCCCATAGGTTTTTCTGTAACACTTGCCGCATACCCTTGATCAGATAAAAAGGTTGCGAGCGCATCAACCTTGTGCGAGCGCTTTGCAATTGCAACCGATGCTTTTCTTTCAATGTCATCGGCGCGAGATTGAGCAAAGGCGTTAACAAGATGTTCACCAGATTGCGCCGACATAAACTTCAGTGCAGCAACAGCTAAGTCATCATATGAATGCTCAAAGGTTTCGCGTCCCTTATCTGACATAACAAATACCTTTGAAGGTCGACCGCGACCGCGAATAGAAGAGGCACGAGGATCACGAGCCTCAAGCACACCATCGGCAACAAGTAGATCGAGGTGACGACGGATTCCGGCAGGTGTGAGCCCTAACCGCTCTCCCAAAACCGCTGCGGTGGATGGACCATTCTCAAGAATTGAACGGGCGACTAGATCCCGGGTACGGGAATCATCCCCAGGCTGGTGTCCTCCGGTCATTTTCACAACAGTATTGTGTCGTAATTCGACACGTTCAGCCACTCGGCGGGATGCGACTCTCCAGGGTCATAGGCTTAGGCCATGTCCGCAGCCAAAGCCCTCGCTACACGGGTTTTGGCCCCCGCCACCGGATTTCTCCTCTTTCTTCAGGCTGCGCTTGTGGTTACTGGAGGGGCGGTTCGGTTAACGGGATCTGGCCTCGGCTGTCCCACATGGCCTGAGTGCACACCTGGTTCCTATACCCCTGTTCCCCATCAAGC
>JBDLUF010000037.1:0-10311 GCA_039805445.1 Actinomycetota bacterium
CAGATCCCTCGTACGGCGTTACCGTACTGAACTCCCCCAGGGCAGGAATGCAGCAAGGGTAGGTCCGCTCTGGCGGGTGTGCGAGGGGTCCTTTTTAATAAGGTTTGCAGGTAGGAAAAATAGGCGCGACGAACAGTAGAGGAGTAGACGATGTCATTAGCTTTGTATCGTAAATATCGTCCCTCTGTTTTTGCAGATGTCATCGGACAAGAGCATGTAACTGTTCCACTTTCAAATGCTTTGGAATCAGGTCGCACACACCACGCATACTTGTTCAGCGGTCCTCGTGGTTGCGGAAAAACTTCAAGTGCACGAATCATGGCGCGCTCGCTCAACTGCGAAAAAGGTCCAACTCCAAATCCATGTGGCGAGTGCCAATCATGTAAAGATTTAGTTGCGAACGGTCCAGGTTCATTAGATGTAATTGAGTTAGATGCTGCGACCCACGGTTTAGTAGATGATGCCCGCGATCTTCGCGACAAAGCATTCTTTGCACCAGTACAAAGTCGTTACAAGATTTACATTATCGATGAGGCGCATCAGCTTGGACCAGGTGCAGCAAATGCATTACTTAAGGTTGTTGAAGAGCCACCAGCACATGTAATTTTCATCTTTGCTACCACTGAACCAGATAAGTTGATTGCAACTATCCGTTCACGTACACACCACTATCCATTCCGTTTAGTTCCACCAGGAACTTTGGCTGCTCATTTAGAAAAGGTATGCAACGCAGAAGGAGTAAAGGTTGCAAAGGGTGTAATTCCACTTGTTGTACGTGCATCTGGTGGTTCTGTTCGTGATGCACTTTCTGTGCTTGGTCAGCTACTTGCTGGTGCTGGAAAAGATGGCGTTAGCTATGAGATCGCAATTCAACTTCTTGGATTTACAGATGGTGCTTTGCTAGATGATGCGATCGATGCGATTGCAGCCCATGATGGAGCAACCTTGTTTAAGACAATTGATCGAGTTATTGAATCAGGACACGATCCTCGTCGCTTTACCAGCGATATGTTGGAACGCATTCGCGACTTGATGATTGTTGATGCGTTGAAGGATTCAACCGCTAATTCAATCTTGCGCGATATGCCTGATGATCAGATGGAACGTATGCGCAATCAAGCAAACAGAATTGGTACGGCAAATCTTTCACGTGCAGCAGATATTGCGGCGGAGGGATTAACCCAAATGCGTGGGGCTACTGCGCCGCGCTTAATCCTTGAGCTCATCTGCGGTCGCATCTTGCTGCCGATCGGGGACAACACGGAAGCAGGAATGCTCTCTCGCATTGAACGTCTTGAGCGAGTGGAAAATATTGCTGCGACCCCTTCCGGGAGCTCCGCTGGATCTCGAACCGCAGAGTTAAAAGAAACTACAAACTCTGCTCATTCGAATCCAGCAGTCGCTCCCTCTAAAGCTGAAGAATTCGCACCTGCTACTCCCGAAAAGCCAAAGGCGTCCCCCGCACACGGTGCTTTCGACATTGCCGCACTGCGCAGAGCGTGGCCGGATGTTATTGAAGATGTGAAGAAACGCCGCAGACTTACTTGGTCGTTGCTTAGCGCGAGTGCGCAGGTGCTGAGTGTTGATGAGAACGCGATCACCATTGGCATTGTTAATGCTGGCGCAAAGGAAAGCTTTGAGCGTTCTGAATCTGATGTGATTCTGCGCAACGCATTTATTGATGTGGTGGGGTTGGATCGCAAGATCGCGGTTGTTGTTGATCCATCGATTGATACAAATACGCCGGCGGCTCGCGAGACCAGAACATCTGAGGCACCCAATGATCCTGTGCAATTGACTGGTGCAGCGTTGCTTGCAAAAGAGCTTGGCGCAAAAATTGTTGAGGGCAAGTAATAGATGTCGGGAATGTATGAAGGTGCGATTCAAGATCTCATCGATGCATTAGGTCGCCTGCCAGGAATTGGTCCAAAGAGTGCGCAACGAATCGCTTTCCATATTTTGCAATCTGACTCAGAGGTTGCATCAGCTTTGGTAGATTCAATTCGTGTAGTTAAAGAGCGGGTTAAGTTTTGTGTGCAGTGCGGAAATGTTTCAGAAGAGGATGAGTGCCGCATCTGTCGTGATCCTCGTCGTGACAACACAATAATCTGCGTTGTTGAAGAAAGCAAAGATGTGATTGCAATCGAACGTACTCGCGAATTTCGCGGTAAGTACCATGTGCTTGGTGGAGCGATTAGTCCGATCGATGGAATTGGTCCAGAACAACTTCGCATTCGCGAGTTAATGGTTCGTTTGGCAGATGCTGGAATCGTTGAAGTCATCTTGGCGACCGATCCCAACCTTGAAGGTGAAGCGACAGCTACCTATCTATCCCGTCTGATTAAGCCGATGGAGATAAAGGTTTCCCGTTTAGCTAGCGGTCTGCCGGTAGGCGGAGATTTGGAGTATGCCGATGAGGTCACGCTCGGTCGTGCCTTTGAAGGCCGCAGGGATGTTTAATCTCATTATTTGACACGCATCTCGTCTTATTATTTAAGATAAACCTGAAATCGGGTAGCCCCAGCGCAGTATCTAGTTCATGATTGAGCCATGGGACTCATTGTTCAGAAATATGGCGGCTCTTCAGTTGCCGATGCCGAGGGCATGAAGCGGGTAGCTAACCGAATTGTGGCTGCCAAGCGGGATGGAAATCAGGTCGTCGTTGTCGTTTCAGCGATGGGCGATACCACCGATGAATTGATTGATTTAGCAGAGCAGATCACTCCGATCCCTCAGGGTCGCGAGCTGGATATGTTGTTAACCGCTGGTGAGCGAATCTCAATGGCGTTGCTTGCAATGGCGATCAATAACTTGGGACATGAAGCCTTGTCATTTACCGGCAGCCAAGCTGGTGTGATCACAACATCTGCACATGGTCGCGCTCGCATCATCGATGTGACTCCGGGACGAATTAAGGAAGCGTTAGATAGCGGTGCAATTGCAATCGTTGCTGGCTTCCAAGGAATTTCGCAAGATACAAAGGATGTAACAACACTTGGTCGCGGTGGTAGCGATACAACTGCGGTTGCATTAGCTGCAGCACTTGATGCTGATGTGTGCGAAATCTATACAGATGTTGATGGCGTATTTAGCGCCGATCCACGCGTAGTTCCAGCGGCTCGTAAGTTAAAGACTGTTACTTACGACGAGATGCTTGAACTTGCAGCTAGCGGAGCAAAGGTTCTGCACTTGCGTTGCGTTGAATACGCACGCCGTTACAACCTACCAATTCACGTACGTTCATCTTTTTCTACAAATGAAGGAACCTGGGTGGTCAAAGATCATCCTGAAGGAGGAGCAATGGAGCAAGCAATTATCTCAGGTATCGCAAATGATAAATCTGAGGCAAAGATAACGATCGTCGGCGTGCCTGACCGCACCGGTGTTGCTGCACGTATCTTCCAAGCGATCGCGGACTCTGACATCAACATCGACATGATCGTGCAAAATGTTTCTGCCGCTGCAACTGGTCTTACAGATATTTCCTTCACATTGCCAAAGGCGGAAGGTGCCGCAGCAACTGCGATCTTGCAGAAGCTGCAGGGCGAGGTTGGCTTTGCATCGATTCAATACGATGATCAGATCGGTAAATTGTCATTAGTTGGCGCTGGTATGCGCTCACATCCTGGAGTAACAGCGACCTTCTTTGGTGCACTTTCTGATGCAGGTGTAAACATCGAAATGATTTCTACCTCTGAGATTCGAATTTCAATTATCTGTCGTCAGGCAGATTTAGAGCGTGGTGCAAAGGCTGCACATACCGCTTTCGAGCTTGATGCAGATCAAAGCGAAGCTGTTGTTTACGGAGGAACAGGACGATGAGTAAAAAACCTTCACTTGCAGTCGTAGGTGCAACAGGTGCTGTTGGCACAGTAATGCTCAGCATCTTGTCTGAGCGCAAAGATGTGTGGGGAGAGATCCGTCTGATCGCCTCAGCTCGCAGTGCGGGCAAGAAGTTGATGTGTCGTGGAGAAGAGCTAACCGTCGTAGCTCTTTCACCTGAAGCCTTTGATGGCATCGATGTTGCAATGTTTGATGTTCCAGATGAGGTTTCTGCAGAATGGGGACCAATTGCTGCATCACGTGGTGCGGTTGTTGTCGATAACTCTGGCGCATTCCGAATGGATGCAGATATTCCTTTGGTTGTTCCTGAAGTAAATCCTGAGCAAACCAAGAATCGTCCTCGCGGAATTATCTCAAATCCAAACTGCACAACTCTTTCCATGATCGTTGCACTTGGTGCACTACATAAAGAGTATGGATTAAAGGAGCTTGTTGTTTCTTCTTACCAGGCCGCATCAGGTGCAGGTCAATCTGGTATTGATGCACTAGTTGCGCAAATCTCTCAAGTTGCAGGAACAGATGCGGGAACAAATGCCGGAGATGTTCGTAACTTTGTAAAGGATCTTGGTCCTTTCCCTGCACCTTTAGCTTTGAATGTAATTCCTTGGGCTGGCTCACTTAAGGCCGATGGATACTCATCTGAAGAGCTCAAGGTTCGTAATGAATCACGAAAGATTTTGGGCCTTCCAAACCTAAAGGTTTCCGCTACTTGTGTACGAGTTCCAGTGATTACTACTCACTCACTGACAGTTCACGCAGTATTTGAAAAGGAGCCTTCACGAAAGGCTGCTCAAGATATTTTGCAGAACGCAGCAGGCGTGAAGTTGGTTGATGATCCAGAAAATCACAAGTTCCCAACTCCAGCTGATGTTGTTGGCACTGATCCAACATGGGTGGGCCGTGTTCGCAAGAGCATCGATGATCCAATGGCTCTTGAAATGTTTGTTTGTGGCGACAACCTTCGCAAGGGTGCTGCGCTTAACACCGCTCAGATCGCTGAACTTCTGGCGGTAGAGTTCACAGCATGAGCATTAAAGAAACCCTACGTTCAGACTTAACTGAAGCGATTCGCGGTCGCAACGAGATCACATCCAGCACCATTCGCATGGTTCTAACTGCAATCACTAATGAAGAGGTTGCAGGAAAAGAAGCACGCGTACTAAGCGATGATGAGGTAATCGTTGTTTTGTCACGTGAAGCAAAGAAGCGTCGCGAAGCAGCTGAAGCTTTTGAAGGTGCAGGCCATGCAGAAAAGGCGGCGCTAGAAAAGGCTGAAGGCGAAGTTATCGCTAAGTATTTGCCAGCGCAGTTGAGTGCAGATGAGATCAAGCAAATAATCGCTGATGCAATTGCATCAACAGGTGCTGCAGGTCCTGCTGATATGGGCAAGGTAATGGGCGCGATTAAGCCAAAGATTGCAGGAAAGGCTGATGGAGCACTTGTTTCATCACTAGTGAAGGAGAGTCTCAACAAATGACAAAGTATGAATACGCAACGGTTCCACTTCTTTCACATGCGACAAAGCAGATTCTTGATACGTGGGGTTCAGATGGCTGGGAGCTTGTACAAGTAATTCCAGCACCAGGAACTGGTGAGCAGCTAGTTGCTTACATGAAGCGAGCACTTGCATGAATAAGGTTGATGTACGCGCAAAGCTTACAGAGCTTGGTTTAGAGCTTCCAGTAGCTGCAAAGCCAGTTGCTGCATATGTCCCAGCGATTCGCACAGGTAATTTAGTTTTCACCGCCGGACAACTTCCATTAGCTAATGGCGAAATGGCAGGGGTCGGAAAGGTTGATGGAGAGATCACTCCTGAGCGTGCAAAGGAGCTTGCACAGATTTGTGCACTCAACTGTCTTGCAGCTGTCGAAACAGTTGCCGATGTAAACAAGATTACAAAGATTGTTCGTGTTGTTGGTTACGTCAACGGTGTTCCAGGTTTTGTTGGACATCCAGGGGTAGTAAATGGAGCTTCAGAGCTCTTTATTTCGATCTGGGGCGATGGTGCAAAACATGCACGTAGCGCTGTTGGTATTGCAGAGCTTCCACTGAACTCACCTGTGGAGATCGAACTAACAGTCGAAATTACAGACTAACTATTTACCGCGCTTTGATAGGCGTTCGAAATCTGTAATTAGAACTGCACGACCATCTAGCTTTAACCAGTTGCGTCCTGCGAAATCAGCAAGCGCTTTGTTAACGGTTTCGCGGGATGCACCAACTAATTGAGCTAACTCTTCTTGAGTTAGGTCGTGGTGAACAAATAAACCTTCATCAGTTTGCTTTCCAAAACGCTCACCTAGATCGATAAGTGCCTTTGCAACGCGACCTGGAACATCTGAAAACACTAAATCGCCAACAGCTTCATTGGTGCGACGTAGACGCTGTGCCAAACGTGCAAGAAGTTGTAGTGAAACATTTGGATTAGTAGCAAGCCAAGGAATTAACTTTTCCTGGCCAAGGCTGAGCAACTTCGCATCTGTTACCGCTGTTGCTGTTGAGGTACGTGGGCCTGGATCAAAAAGACTTAACTCGCCAAACATTTCGCCAGGTCCAAGGATCGACAGCAGATTCTCGCGACCATCTCCACTTGAAGTTCCAAGCTTTAACTTTCCTTCAACAATTACATACAGGTGATCGCCCTCGTCACCTTCAGCAAATAGGACAGAGCCCTTTGCGATCTTTACCGAGTCCATTGATGCGCGCAAAGAAGCGGCAGCTGCATCATCCAGGGCGGTAAACAGTGGGGCTTTACGTACGACATCTTGTTCTGTGCTCACGAGGAGTACTTTACTACCCATGAAGGTCGATAGCGAAACCCGAAAAGAGGCTAAGGCGGTCTATCGCATCCTTACCAAGACTTACCCAAATATCCGCTGCGAATTAGATTTTACAAACCCGCTTGAACTAATCATTGCGACTGTATTGAGCGCTCAATGCACAGATAAGAGAGTTAACACCGTAACTCCTGCCCTCTTTAAAAAGTATAAAAATCCAAAGGCGTATGCAAAAGCTGATCTGCACGAAATTGAAGATCTAGTGCACTCCACCGGTTTTTATCGGGCAAAGGCCCGCAATATAAAGGCGCTGAATATTAAATTACTTGAAGATTTTGGGGGAGAAGTTCCACGCACACTTGAAGAGTTAATTACCTTGCCAGGTGTTGGACGCAAAACTGCCAACGTAGTTTTAGGCCATGCCTTTGATACTCCAGGGATAACAGTTGATACACACTTCGGACGATTGTCACGACGTTTCGGTTGGACTAAAGAGACCGATCCAGTAAAGGTTGAAATGGTTGTTCAGCAATTGATTCCACAACCTGAATGGACAAATCTTTCACAGCGCATGATTTGGCATGGACGTAGAATTTGTCACTCTCGCAAACCAGCGTGCGGTGCTTGTCCCGTAGCGAAAATCTGTCCAAGCGTTGGAATTGGTGAGATGGATAAAGAGAAGGCGTTACTGTTAGTGAAAACAGATAAGGATTTTCGATGAAGAGAGCGTTAATTGCTGCAGCATTGTTATTGCTGACCGCTTGTTCTTCTTCATCATCTTATGTGAAGGGCGAAGTTGTTTCATGCGATTCAATTTCACAGGATCCAACATTTACCGGCGGCGTTCAAATGGATTGCCTTGATCGCAGCGAAGGCGCACAGCTAGGTGCATTACGCGGACCCATGGTTGTAAATGTATGGGGATCTTGGTGTGGCCCATGTAAGAAAGAGATGCCAGTACTGCGCGCTTTCCATGACAAGGCACAAGGCAAGGTTCAATTAATTGGTGTAGATGTTGAAGAAGCTAACTTTGATGATGGCCTCACATTTGTAGAACGCAACGGAATTACCTGGCCAAATCTGTATGACCCAGATGGTCGCTCACGTGAGTACTTTGGTTTAGGTGTTCCAGTTACCTGGTTTATCGCAGCAGATGGATCAGTTGCTTATAAGCATGTTGGAATCATCAAAGATCTCAATGAGATTGAGACGCTCACTGAAAAACATCTAGGGGTAAAGCTTTAATCCTCATCCTTTGATGTATTCAAACCTTCAGAGATCAGCTTCATAACATTTGGATCAGCAAGGGTTGTTGCATCTCCCACCTGACGGTTTTCAGCGACATCCTTGAGTAATCGACGCATGATTTTGCCGCTTCGAGTCTTAGGAAGTTCAGCCACAACCAAAATCTGTCGTGGCTTTGCAATCGCACCAATCTCTTTTGCGACGTGATTACGAAGCTCTGTAACTAATTTTTCTCCACTTGCATGTGCGATCCCACCACGCAAGATAACAAAGGCAACAATTCCTTGCCCTGTCATTGCATCTTGGGCCCCAACTACAGCAGCTTCTGCAACGGCCTCATGAGAAACAAGCGCTGATTCAACTTCAGTTGTCGAAATTCGGTGTCCAGAAACATTCATTACATCATCGACACGACCGAGTAACCAGATTGCTCCATCCTTATCTAACTTTGCACCATCTCCAGCAAAGTAGATTCCCTTAAATCGTGACCAATACGTTTCTTTGTAGCGCTCATCCTCGCCCCACACACCGCGCAACATTCCGGGCCACGGCTTATCAAGAATTAAAAATCCTCCATGACCTTTTGCGACCGGGTTTGCATCATCATCAACAACAACTGCGCTAATTCCAGGAATTGCTGTCATCGCAGATCCAGGTTTGGTTGCGGTAACACCAGGTAGCGGTGAAATCATGATTCCACCAGTTTCTGTTTGCCACCAGGTATCAACGATTGGGCAACGATTTCCACCAATAACTTCGCGGTACCACATCCATGCTTCAGGATTAATTGGTTCACCAACTGAACCTAATAAACGCAAAGATGAAAGGTTGAATTTATTGGGGTACTCATCGCCCCACTTCATCCAGGTGCGAATCAAAGTTGGAGCTGTGTACAAAATTGTGACGCCATATTTTTCGATTAGTTCGAAAATGCGTCCTTTGTGTGGTGTATCGGGAGTTCCTTCATACATAACTTGTGTTGCACCATTCATCAACGGTCCATAAACAATGTAACTATGTCCAGTAATCCAACCAACATCTGCGGTACACCAGTACACATCTGTTTCAGGCTTGATATCAAAGACAACCCGATGGGTATAAGCAGCCTGCGTTAGGTATCCACCGGTTGTGTGGAAGATTCCCTTTGGCTTTGCGGTAGTGCCCGATGTGTACAAAATGAAGAGCGGGTGCTCAGAATCAAAGCCCTGCGCTGTGTGTTCAGCTGATTGGCGATCGACAATCTCATGCCACCAGATATCGGTTGCTGAGTTCCAGGCGGTTTCTTGTTTGGTGCGTTGTACAACTAAAACATTTTTAACATTGTGTTGACCCTTTAACGCTTCATCAACTGCGGGCTTAAGCGCAAAGGCTCCACCCTTTCTAAATCCACCATCTGCGGTAATAACTAACTTTGCATCTGCATCTTGAATTCGTGACAACAGCGCATCGGCAGAAAAACCACCGAAGACAACTGAGTGAGCCGCACCGATGCGCGCACATGCCAACATGGCAATCGCAGCCTCTGGAATCATTGGCATATAAATCGCGACCCGATCCTTTGCCTGAATTCCTAACTCAATGAGCGCGTTTGCCGTTTTCTTAACTTCAACTAGTAACTGCGCATAAGTAATTGTTCGTGTATCGCCAGGTTCACCTTCAAAGTGAAAGGCGACTCGATCCCCACGCCCTTCAATCACATGTCGATCTAAAGCATTAAATGATGCGTTGATCTTTCCGCCAACAAACCACTGTGCGTAAGGTGCTTCCCATTGCAAGGTTTGTGTCCATGGAGTTTCCCAACTCAACGCCTTTGCTTGCAGATCCCAAAAGGCAAGGCGATCCTTTTCAGCTAACTCGTAAAGAGCGGCTGTCGCATTAGCTTGCGCCGCAAACTCTGCTGTGGGCGGAAATTGGCGATCTTCATTGAGCAGGTTCTCGAGGGATTCATGGTCTTGACTCATAACGCTAGAGGCTACCTGTTGAACTTTGTTATCAACAGAGAATTCGCAATGAAATTTGCAACAAGAGGGCTGCCCTGAAGATGCACCAAAGGAAAGGAGACACAATGCTGACCTCATTTATTCTGGCCCTCATCAAGCTTTTGAGTAATCCGGTGTTAGTGGCGGCCCTGGCTAAGTTCTTGGCCAACGCCCTAAAAACGGTGAGCTAACAGGTAAAAGCCAGGCATAAGGACCCTCCCAGCAAGCCTGCGGAGGGTCTTTTTGTGCCATTCGGGCGAAGGTGAGAGGATTGGTCGTAAGCCTCTAGACGACTCAACGAAGCGCTCAGTCTAAAGATTTACAACGAGCCCATAGGAGTCACACTATGCCAATTGCAACCCCTGAAATTTACGCAGACATGTTAGATCGCGCTAAAAAGGGCGCATTCGCATATCCAGCAATTAACGTTTCATCATCACAAACCCTGACAGCAGCTATTCGTGGTT
>JBDLUF010000038.1:0-9963 GCA_039805445.1 Actinomycetota bacterium
GGATCTTTGCGACAAAAAGATCCACGTGTAACCGCGTCTCGTCCACTGTCTGTTGTTCTACATGGTGTCGGTGCACGAGAAGGTATTGAATTTGAATCTCAGAGTGGTGCCTACCAACAGTTGAAAGCGTTAGGTCTACCAATAAGTGATCGCTTTAAAGTATGTGGCACCCGTGCAGAGGTAGAGAAATTCATTCAGTTTTACGCAGATCATCGTCATGATGTTGAGCACGAGATCGATGGCGTTGTTATCAAAGTAGATTCTTTATCGCAGCAACAGCAGTTGGGATTTACTTCGCGGGCACCTAAGTGGGCTATTGCGTACAAGTACCCACCTGAAGAGGTCACTACCGTTTTGCTGGATATCAAAGTCAGCGTTGGCCGCACAGGAAGAGTTACCCCATTTGCATACATGGAGCCGGTAAAGGTCGCAGGATCTACCGTTACAAATGCAACGTTGCATAACGCCGAAGAGATTGTGCGTAAAGGGGTTTTAATCGGCGACACCATTGTCATTCGCAAAGCCGGAGATGTAATTCCAGAAGTACTCGGACCAGTTGTTGAAAAACGCAAGGGAAAAGAGCGAGCCTTTGTTATGCCAACCCATTGCCCTGAATGTGGTGGCGAACTACGTGCCATGAGCGAAGGTGATGTTGATATTCGTTGCCCAAATACTCAAAGCTGTCCTGCTCAACTACGCGAGCGGATTTACTACATTGGTTCACGAGCGGCGCTGGACATTGATGTTCTTGGGTATGAAGCAGCATCTGCATTGTTAGATGCCAAGATTATTGATGATGAATCAGATCTCTTTGATTTAACTGCAAAGAAACTTGTGACCTCAGAGTTTTTCACAAAGAAGGATGGATCTCAGGCTGCCAATGTTGACAAGTTATTAGCAGCGTTAGAGGAAGCAAAGAGCCGTCCGTTGTGGCGAACAATCGTTGCCTTATCTATTCGCCATGTTGGACCAACAGCTGCACAAGCGCTAGCGACATCCCTTGGTTCGATCAAAGCAATTTCACAAGCAAACGCACAAGAGTTAGCAGATATTGATGGTGTTGGGCAGATCATCGCTGAATCAATTGTCGAATGGTTTGGCGTGAAGTGGCATCAAGAGATTATTTCGCAATGGGAAAAGGCGGGGGTTTGTATGGTTCTCCAACAAACAGAACAACTGCCGCAAACTTTGGCAGGGCTCACCTTTGTTGTAACTGGCGGACTTGAATCATTTTCACGTGATGGAATTTCAGAAACAATTGCAGCCCATGGTGGCAAAGCCTCATCCTCGGTATCGAAAAAGACCGACTATGTGCTTGTCGGAAGTGACCCAGGTTCAAAGCTGGCAAAGGCGCAGGAATTAGGTGTTCCGGTAATCGATGAAGCCAGATTTAAAGAGCTATTGGCTGGTAAGTAGTAGTATTCGAGCCATGATTACTCTTGCTAGCGAGATAACCCGCGAACTTCCAGCACCTCCAGTCTTTTTTGGAGTCTTTACCTTTGTTGTGATGTCTATCTTTCTGTACTTAGTACTTCGCCTAGACCGAGACTAATTTGTCCCGAGTTGGTATTTACGGAGGAACATTTGACCCAATTCATTTGGGTCATTTGCATGTAATTACCCAGTTAATTGAAAAGAAGTTCGTAGATCAATTACTAGTCGTTCCTGCCGGAGAACCTTTACTGCGCAAGAACGCACCAATTGCAACAGCTCAACAACGACGAGCTATGTGTCAACTAGCACTAGCTGATTTACCAGCAACTGTCGTCAGCAAGGTGCAAGTAAATCCAATCGAGGTTCTGCGAATGGGACCGAGCTACGCAATCGATACCGTTGAAGCGGTTGCTCAAAATTACCCCGATGACACAATTGTCCTAGTGATCGGCCAAGATGCTGCAGAAAAGTTGGATCAATGGCATCGCATCGATGAGTTACGAGGCATGGTCGAATTCTTGATCATCGGACGACCTGGGTTTTCAGGTGATGGTGTTGATATTGGTGCTCTCAATGTTGCCGCGACCACAATTCGCCAAGGATTGAGCGCAGAACTCTCGTCATCGGTAGCTGCATTTATACGAGAGAATAACCTCTATGACAATTAGCAGCAGAACACTCGAGATCACCCAAGTAGCCGCCAAAGCCGCAATCGACAAGATTGCGGTAGATGTTGTGGCTTTGGATCTTTCTGATCAATTAGTTCTGAGCGAGGTCTTCTTAATTGCAACCGGCCAAAACGAGGCACAGGTTGATGCGATTGCAGATGAGGTAGAGCGCCAGCTTGCAGCAATTGGTGACAAGCCAGTTCGTCGCGAACATGGTGCTGAATGGATCTTGTTAGATTATTCAGATCTAGTTGTACATGTACAAAGTGCTGAACTTCGCAAGTACTACATGTTGGATCGTTTGTGGAATGACTGCCCGACAATTGATTTAGAAGCAGTGAGGCAGGCCGCCGTCAATGGCCGGTAATCGCATTGTTTTATGGCGTCACGGCCAAACTGATTGGAATGTAGTAAACCGATTTCAGGGTCATTCAGATATTGATTTGAATGAGGTCGGTCGTTTTCAAGTTCAGCATGCTGCGCAAATTCTTGCAGGCATGAAACCAACCATGATTATTTCAAGTGATCTAGGACGCGCACGAGACACTGCACAATCTCTTGCTGATCTAACCGGTTTATCTGTTCAGATCGATGAAGATCTGCGTGAAACAAATGGTGGATTATGGGAAGGAAAAACCGGTGCAGAAAATCGCGCCGAGGATTTCCAAAACTTTATTCGTTGGATTGATGGGGAAGATAATCCCGCAGGTACAACTGGTGAGCGACGTAGCGAGGTTGCAGATCGCGCAGTTCGAGCAATTAAAAAAGCATTAGGGGATAAGACAGATCAGTTATTAGTTGTGACAACCCATGGTGGAACAGCGCGTTGTATCTTGGGATCTCTGCTGCAACTTCCGATGTCCCACTGGGGTGTTATCGGTGGACTATCTAATGCATCGTGGTCGATTCTCGAACGTAACCCACGACAATGGAATTTGATCGAACATAATGCGGGCTCTATTCCAGAGCCTGTTTATGGCGAAGAAAGCGGTGCAACTTCAGCTTAAGGCTGGCCGCAGTAAATGCGGTAAGGTCTGCACTCGCAGAAAAAATCGGGGCTATAGCGCAGCTGGTAGCGCACCTGCATGGCATGCAGGGGGTCAGGGGTTCAAATCCCCTTAGCTCCACGTATGAATAACAACGTGAAAGATGAGCGCGAGCACGCGGCATACGACTTTGCCTACGTGCAGGAAAAATGGCTGCCCGTTTGGGATGAACTTCAACCATTTAAATCAGGTCGCGCAGATGACACACGTGAAAAGAAATATGTCTTGGATATGTTCCCGTACCCATCGGGAGATCTTCACATGGGTCATGCCGAGGCTTATGCACTTGGCGATGTAATCGCTCGTTACTGGGCGCAAAAGGGTTTCAACGTTATGCACCCGATTGGTTGGGATGCCTTTGGTTTACCCGCTGAAAACGCTGCGATTAAGCGAAACTCAGATCCACGTATTTGGACCTATGAAAACATCGCGGTGCAAAAGGCATCGATGCGACGTTATGCATGTTCATTTGATTGGGATCGAGTCTTCAACACCTGCGATCCTGAATACTACAAATGGAATCAATGGTTGTTCTTAAAGATTTACGAACGTGGCTTGGCCTATCGCAAAGATTCAGCGGTTAACTGGTGTCCAGGTTGCCAAACAGTTTTGGCTAATGAACAGGTAGTTGCGGGACTCTGTGAGCGATGTGATTCAACAGTTACTAAAAAGAAGTTGAACCAGTGGTACTTCAAAATTACTGATTATGCCGATCGCTTGCTTGATGACATGGCACAGCTTGAAGGTAAGTGGCCTGACAAGGTTTTAACGATGCAGCGCAACTGGATCGGTCGTTCAACTGGTGCAAATGTAAAGTTTGAAATCGAAGGTCGCACCGAGCCTGTAACAATTTATACAACCCGCCCCGACACATTGTTTGGTGCAACATTTATGGTTGTAGCAGTCGACAGTGAGCTTGCTGCCGAACTTGTTCAAGGCACTGGTGTTGAAGCTGAGTTCGCTAAATATTTAGAAACTATCAAGGCGGCAAGTGATATCGATCGTCTTGCAACAGATCGTCCAAAGAGCGGTATATTCCTTAATCGTTTCGCGATAAATCCAGTAAATGGCGAGAAATTGCCGATCTGGGCAAGTGATTATGTGTTAGCTGATTACGGAACTGGCGCAATCATGGCGGTTCCAGCACATGATCAGCGCGACTTAGATTTTGCTCGCGCCATGAAGCTACCTGTGCGGGTTGTTGTCGAAACCGGCGAGGATGATCCCAATGCAACGGGTGTTGCAACCGTTGGTGATGGAAAGTTAGTTAACTCAGATATTTTGAATGGCCTCAACAAGGCTGATGCAATCGCTGCAATTAATAAGAAGCTAGAGGCTGAAGGTAAAGGTGTTGCCGCACGCAACTACCGTCTGCGTGATTGGCTAGTGTCACGTCAGCGTTACTGGGGCACACCAATTCCAATCATTCACTGCCCATCATGTGGCGAGGTTCCAGTTCCTGCCGATCAGCTTCCGTTGACTCTTCCAAATGCTGAAGGTTTAGACCTAAAGCCAAAGGGAACATCACCACTTGGTGCTGCAACTGATTGGGTGAACGTGAAGTGCCCTAAGTGTTCTGCAGATGCAAAGCGCGACACAGACACGATGGATACCTTTGTTGATTCTTCTTGGTACTACCTACGTTACGCAGATCCAACTAATGCCAACGAACCTTTCTCTAAGAAGGATGTTGATACCTGGTTACCAGTAGATCAATATGTTGGTGGAGTCACGCACGCGATCTTGCACCTTTTGTACAGCCGCTTCTTTACCAAGGTGCTTAACGATATGGGAATGGTTGATTTCAATGAGCCATTTACCCGTCTGCTCAACCAAGGAATGGTTGTCATGGATGGCTCTGCAATGTCTAAGAGCCGTGGAAATCTTGTTCGCCTGTCAGATGAGTTAGAAAATCATGGAGTCGATGCGATTCGTTTATCTATGGTTTTTGCAGGGCCTCCAGAAGATGATGTGGATTGGTCAGATGTTTCGCCATCAGGTTCAGTTAAGTTTTTAACTCGTGCATGGAGATTGTCTGGGGATGTAACAAGCCCAGCAGGAGTCGATTTCAGCACCGGCGATTTAGCGTTGCGCAAAGCAACCCATAAAGCACTTCATGATGCTGGCTTTGCAGTTGAATCCTTCCGTTTCAATGTTGCAGTAGCCCGCGTGATGGAGTTAGTAAATGCAACACGTAAAGCGATTGATTCGGGTTGTGGAGCTGCAGATCCTGCGGTCCGTGAAGCGGTTGAAGCGATCGCGATCATGTTGTCACTTGTTGCGCCATTTACCGCAGAGGAGATGTGGGAGCGCCTAGGCCATAAGCCATGTGTGGCACTTGCCGGCTGGCCTGCAGTTGATGAAAAGCTATTAGTAGCAGATGCGGTAACTGTTGTTATTCAAATTAATGGAAAGATCAAAGATCGCATCGATGTAGCGCCAACAATTTCAGATGCCGACCTTGAGGCTGCATCTCTTGCGCTACCAAGCATTGTTGAAGCGCTAGCTGGTGCGACGGTCAACAAGATCATCACCCGCGCACCAAAGCTTGTAAATATCGTTATCAACAACTAATTCACCTTTTTCTGTAAGGCATTAATGCCAACTTCAGAATTGGCAGATGGAACAACTTCGTACAGCCTTCGAATCCTTGTCACAGTGGTGGTTTGATTTACATTTTTCACACAATCAAAAAAGAGCTCTCGGTTTAATAGCAGCGATTGTTCTTGTCCTATCTGTTTTCATAGTTATTCGTGGAAACACACAGAGCAGCGCAGCTCCCGGAATTGTTCCAATAACGCTCGCCGAACCTGAAATATTTGTTGATGTGACCGGTGCGGTGAATAAGCCTGGTGTTTATACCTTGACCGGAAAATCACGGGTAATCGATGCGATAAAAGCGGCGGGAGATAGCGCACCTGGTGCGGATTTGAGCACTATCAATTTGGCACGTGTACTCAATGATGGTGAACAAATCTATGTTGATTCATTAGTTATGAATAGCGCAGGCCAGCGGGTTAGCAAGAAAACCCCATCAGGGCCGATCAACATCAACCGAGCAACCGCTCGTCAACTAGATGCACTGGATGGAATCGGACCTGTAATCGCTGCTCGAATCGTTGAGTATCGAAAAGTGAATGGCTCCTTTTTAAGTATTGATGATCTTCAAAAGGTAAGTGGAATCGGTGCTGCAAAATTCGCTCAGATCAAATCAAAAGTCAGAATTTAATTGATTACCGAGCCCTTGCCTTAGGCGGGGCTTTATGGGCGGGAGCGCTGATTCAAAGCGCGGTTGCACCATGGCGAATAAGTGCTGCCGCCATACTTCTTGTGGGGTTTGCAGTAGCAAAAAGCAAAAAGAGATTAACCATGGTATTCCTCACAATCATGGTTGGCGCTACTGCGATGTCGCTGCGACAAGCCTCGCTAGAGCACTCTGTAATCAATACTTATCTCAATCAAAGAGTTGATTTTGTCGCTCAGGTGAAAACCGATCCGACCAAAACAAGTAGCGGTAATTACTCATTCACCGCACGGTTGTTGAGCTTTAAAGCAGATGGCAAGAGTTACACCGTTCGCACTCCAATTCGTGTTATTAGTAAAAATCAGATCACAGCGTTGCCAGGTCAAAAGATCTCTGCGACAGCAATTGCCCTTAAAAGTAAAGAGGCCCGGGTTGCCGCTCTTGTCATCGTTAATGGAGATATCAATGTTTTAACCCAGCCATCTGCGTGGGCATCAGGGTTAGGTGCTATCCGCGAAGGATTACGTAACAACTCAGGTGATGGTGATGCTGGAGCGTTAATTCCTGGAATGGTCTTGGGGGATACCTCAAAGCAATCACCTGAATTTAAAGAGGCGATGAAACGTTCTGGTCTGACCCACCTAGTTGCAGTAAGTGGTGCAAATTTTGCAATTGTTTCAACATTTGTTTTGTGGTGCATGCAGTTTTTTATTCGACGAAAGAATTATCGAGTATTAGCAACCGCGATTGCACTTGTCTGCTTTATCGCATTAGTTCGGCCATCACCATCAGTGTTGCGAGCAGCGGCGATGGCTGCGGTTTTGCTATCGGCCCAACTGGGCAAACGTGCATCAGATTCTTTGCCAGCGTTAGGTTTTGCAATCTGCGCAGTTGTCCTTGGAGATCCTTGGCAATCTCGTGATGCTGGTTTTGCGCTGTCGGTCTTAGCAACTGCGGGTTTGCTTCTACTTGCACCGAAAATTGAAGAAAAACTACCGACCCATCAAAAATTAGCGGGTGCATTAGCCCCGCCGATAGCTGCCATGGTTTTTTGCGCGCCCATTCTTGTTTCACTTTCGGGGTATTTGTCACCCATGAGCGTTGTTGCCAACTTATTAGCAGCACCTGCCGTAGCTCCCATCACCGTACTGGGATTCATTGCAGCCCTTATTTCCCCCATCGCTCCTTGGATAACCCAGGTAATTATCTTTTGTATTCGCTTTCCAGCTGGTTTTATTACATGGGTTGCCCACTGGGTTGCAGATTTTCCGGTGTTGACGATTCATAACGGATTGATCGGCTTCGTGTTAGTGGCTGCAATTTTGTTGGTGCTGATTCTTTTCAAGAAATACTGGAAGCAAAGTGCCGCCATTCTTTTAATCATTGTCATTTCCTTAGGATGGTTGCAACGTTGGCCCGCAGGAGATTGGCAGGTAGCCCAGTGTGATGTAGGTCAGGGCGATTCACTTGTCATCAATCTCGGAAATCATCGCGCAGTAGTAATCGATACTGGGCCAAATTCAGCGGCTGAAGATAAATGTCTGAAAGCTTTGGGAATTAAACACATCCCCTTGCTGATCCTTTCTCATTTTCATGCAGATCATGTTGGCGGGCTATCTGGTTTGCTCATTGGAAGATCGGTGCAACAAGTATGGATTACAAATAATCTAGAGCCAAAGGCAGAAAGTGCAATCGTCTTGAAAGAACTTGGGGGAGCACAGGTCATCACGGTGCAACGAGGATTAATTGCTCAAATTGGAGAAGTAAATCTGAAGGTTGTGTGGCCAGAGGCAACAACAAGAAGTTTTGAAGAGTTACCTGGCGAAGGATCTCAAATCAACAATTCCAGCATCGCGGTGATCGCATCGACTAAGGATTGGAGTTTGTTTTCTGCAGGAGATCTAGAACCGCCAGCACAACATGAATTAATAGATCGTGTGGGTCCGGTCGATATATACAAGGTGTGCCACCACGGCTCTAAGTATCAAGATGATGGGTTAATGCACGCCCTGTCTGCACAAATTGCACTCATTAGCGTAGGAGCAAAAAACCCGTACGGTCACCCCGCTGCAGAAACCATCGACTCCTTGACTAGACTCGGCACACAAGTTGTTCGGACAGATAGAGATGGTGCGGTAGCTATTACAGCCTCAGCGCACCACTTGAGGGTTCGAAAAAGCAAAGGCAGAGTAAGGTTGTTTTACTGGAGCTAGAAGGGGATGGAATGAACTCTTTTTACTTAATCCTTGGCTCCGAGTCGGCTTTGGCAGATCGTGCCTTAACAAAACTCAACGCACAGCTCAAAGATGAAAACTGCGAAATCACAACCTTGTTTGCCGCGGACACAAATGTGGGCGATATTGCAGATGCACTTGCCCCTTCGCTTTTTTCTGAAAGACGCGCACTTATCATTCGCGATCTTCAAGATTTGCCTGAAGATAACCGGGATGAAATTACCCGCTACCTAGATCAACCAGATCCTTCGACAACAGTAATTTTTGTTCACAAAGGTGGAGTAAAAGGTAAAGCACTTCTAGATGCAATCAAAAAGATTAAGCCAGAGCTAATCGCATGTGATCCTTTGAAGAAAGAGGCGGAGAAAGAGGAGTTTGTTAAATCTCTTTTCCTCGATCTTGGACGCAAAGCCTCTGCTGGCGCAGTCTCTGCCTTAGTTGGTGCGCTCGGAAATGATTTACGTGAACTTCAAGGCGCGGTTGGACAGATTGCAGCAGATGCTCCTTCCGGATTAATTGATGAAGCGATGGTTGATAAGTATCACCAAGGTCGAGTTGAGACCACAGGTTTTGATGTCGCAGATGCAACCCTTGATGGCAATCTTTCCGCTGCGCTTATTTCTCTACGCAGCGCACTTGAAACCGGAACCGACCCTGTGATGATTACAAGCGCAATCGCATCATCGCTGCGCTCATTGGCAAAGGTTGCAGGAGCAAATCGCTATCAAAAATCATTTGAATTAGCTGGACAATTAGGAATGGCCCCATGGCAGATTGATAAGGCTCGCAGACAGCTCAACCGTTGGAGCCCGGCCCAAATCGCCGATGCCGTTGGGGCGATCGCCCTGGCAGATGCTGAAGTAAAGGGTGCGGCCAGTGACCCTATTTATGCGCTGGAAAAGGCTGTGACCAGGATCGTCTCATCGCAATTTGACCGCTGAGCACACGCTTGCGTACGCTTACCCTCTGCCCACGAGCCTCAATTAGGCCACGGCTTAGAAGATGAACTGGAGTAACACGTGTACGCAATCGTTAAAGCTGGCGGACGCCAGGAGAAGGTCGCAGTTGGCGACACAGTAATCGTTGATCGTATCGACGCTGCTGCTGGTGCAACTGTCTCATTCCCTGCCCTGCTCGTAGTAGATGGTGCAGCGGTTACAACAGATCCAAAGGTTTTGTCTGGCGTAAAGGTAACTGGCGAAGTTCTTGAAGAGCTTAAGGGTCCAAAGATCGATATCTTGCGTTACAAGAACAAGACAGGTCACCGTCGTCGCCAGGGATTCCGTGCGCAACTGACTCGTGTAAAAATTACCGCCATCAACGGCGCGAAGTAAGGG
>JBDLUF010000039.1:0-9816 GCA_039805445.1 Actinomycetota bacterium
CCTGACGTTGAATCGCTTGCAACAGTGAACTGATTTCCAATAGCCATAGCCCCATTTGTTATTTCTGCATAAAGCCTCATTAATGTTCCAACTCCTACGAGTCCCGAAACTAATATTTCAAAAGTGTAGTTTCCTGAAGTTTCTGCAGTGAAAAAAACATTTGAACTTGTATTGCCATCGACTCCAGCATCAAGTGTTGTGCTTGGAACGGTTGCCCACTTTGTGTATGAGATTCCCGCCTCACCTTCAGCACCTTGTGCGCCGGTTGCGCCAGTTGCACCTGCAGAACCTGTCGCGCCGGTTGCACCAGTTGCACCTGTTGGTCCAGCTGCACCTGTATCACCAGTATCGCCCTTTAAACCTTGAGGACCAGTTGCACCTACCGAACCTGTTGCCCCGGTGGCACCAGTAGCGCCAGTCGCACCGATTGATCCTGTTGCACCTGTATCACCCTTTGCACCAACAGCTCCCGTCGCTCCAACTGCTCCGGTAAATCCTTGTGCGCCGGTTGCACCAGTTGCACCTTTCTCTCCCGTTGCTCCTTTGTCACCAGTTAAACCCTTATCACCTTTATCGCCCTTCTCTCCCTTATCACCTTTATCGCCTTTATCGCCTTTATCGCCTTGTGCTCCAGTAGATCCTCGATCACCAACTACATTTGTTATGACAGGAATTTCTATCGCTCTCAATGATGATGCGATCTTCCAAACACCTTTTGTCTTTGGCCCATAGAGATTTAGATTTTTAGTATCAATATAGAAATCGCCATTGATACCTATTGTCTTTGACGGCGCACCAGCGCCGCTAAGCATTGTGTTAACAACTGTTGACTTAGATGGTCCAGCCGCTTTTGTGATTTTCTTGTCAACTGCCGATGCTGACGGAAGCATCGCAAGCGAAAATGCCACAATGATTGCTACTAAAGATCTGCTGACTTTCATGTTTCACCAAAATTTCTGTGTGGGGAAACAAGTCTGAACCTGTGAATATTCGGAGCGAATGAGGGTTTCGGAAGGGTATTTAGGCGTATGTGTAAGGAAATCCCCACATAAATATATTTATTTCTCTGAGGGTGTTTTCAGGTTCAGTGGCTAAAATCCCCAGCATGAACCTGTTTATTACGGGTAGTCGATGACGAGGGGTCAGGGCTAGTACTACTAACGAGAGGACATGTGAATGTCATCAAAGAAGAGAATGGCAGCGGTTGCAATCACTATTGCAGCGTTGACCGCAGGATCTGTTGGAGTTGCTTCAGCACATGGTGGACCAGGCAAAGGTGCTGTGAAGGGAACTGCACTTGCTGAATTAGTAAAGGCAGGAACGATTACACAGGCACAAGCTGATGCAATCACAAAGAAGTTTGATGAACAAAGAGCATCGATGGATGCAAACAAGTCTGCTCACAAGGCGACTCATGAAGCACATCGTGCCGAAGTAGAAGCGCTTGTTGCTTCAACTCTTGGAATTGATGCAGCGACAATCAAGACACGTCTTGCAGCAGGAGAAACTCTTGGAGCGATTGCAGGAGCAAAGAAGCCTGCACTTATTTCAGCACTGGTAGCTCTTGAGACAAAGGAGATTGATGCTCGCGTAACAGCTGGCACATTGACCGCAGCTCAGGCAACAACTCTTAAGGCAAACCTGACAGATCATGTAACCAAGATGGTTGATTCTGTTAAGGGCCCTAAGGATGGAAAGGGCCACAAGGGTCACAAGGGTCACAAGGGAATGGGGAAAGGTCCTAAGCCTCCTCGCCCGTAATTTCTAAAAACACTTCCTCCTAAGAAGTAAAAACCCGCCACGTGAGCAATCACTTGGCGGGTTTTTCTCTTCCCGTGGCAAGATGCGCATATGCGCATTCACATTGGTAGCGATCATGCTGGTTTGGAATTAAAGGCAGCTCTCGTTGAGTATTTGAAGAGCAAAGGTCACGATGTAAATGACCACGGGCCACATGAGTATGACGCTGTTGATGATTACCCTGATTTTTGCATTCCTGCAGCGATCGCAACTGTTGCCGATCCATCTTCGCTAGGAATCGTGTTGGGTGGCTCTGGAAATGGCGAGCAGATCGCTGCAAATAAGGTCAAAGGTGTTCGCGCAGTTCTAGCGTGGAGCGTTGAGACTGCAAAGCTTGGTCGCGATCACAACAATGCAAATGTTGTTGGAATCGGGGGGCGCATGCACTCAATTGAAGATTGCAAAGCGATTATCGATGCCTTCATCGAGACACCATTTTCAAATGATGAGCGCCACATTCGCAGAATCAACAAGATCGCTAAGTATGAAAATGAAGGTTCGCTCTAAGCCTTTACATACATCATGTCGTTAACGGCATGATCTTTATCGATTCCTTGACCTTCAAAACGTGTAACTGGACGCCATTCTGGTTTTTCAATTACTCCCCCGGTAAACAGAGTTGATCCGGCAAATACCTGTTGGATGCTTTCTGCATAAGGAACCCAGTCAGTTGCAACATGAATGAATCCGCCCTTTTTAATCTTTGGGTAGATCAAAGCTAAGAATCCTTCATTAACGATCCGGCGCTTATTGTGCTTTTTCTTTGGCCAAGGATCTGGAAAGAAAAGGTGAATTCCATCAAGTGATTCATCTGGAATCATGTGTTGCAAAACTACATGAACATCCTCTTCGATGACTTTGAGGTTTGTTAAATCGTTTTCAACGATTCGGGCAAGTAGCTTTCCAATTCCGGGTGGATGAACATCAACTGCGATGTATCCATTGTTGGGTTGATTCTTCGCAATGATTGCGGTGGCCTCGCCCATACCGAAGCCGATCTCCATGATGACCTTGTCACTCGTTGGAAAGATCTCAGAAAGAGTTATCTCTTGTTGCGTGAACTCAATTCCGTGAACCTTTTGTAGGGCATCTTTAGCCGCTCGCTGGGCATCTGTAATTCGGGAGCCGCGGATACTGTAACTACGTACCGATGGGCGTTCCATGGGGCAACTGTGTCATGGTTGGATAAGAACCTACAAAATCCCATTAGAAGCAGGATTGATCTAGAAGGAGCAACAAGTGCCAGGTCTGAATTTGAGTCGTGCTGAAGCCAAAGATCGTGCCGACCATCTCTATGTCAACAGTTATGTAGTGACCCTTGATGTCACACAGGGCGAGGAAACCTTTTACTCAAAGTCTGAGGTTTCATTTACATGTAACAAGCCTGGCTATGGAACCTTCATTGATGCTGTTGGTCGCTCAGTAATTAGCGCAACTCTTAATGGTGTTGCCGTTGATACAAGCAACTTTGATGGCGAGAGCATCTTCCTAACAAACTTAGCTGCAGACAATCTCTTGGTAATCGAGATCGAAGCCGAGTACTCCAAGTCTGGTGAAGGTCTTCAGCGTTCAGTTGATCCTTCTGATGGAGAAATTTATTTGTACTCACAAGGCGAGACTGCTCATATTCGCAATATGTTCCCTTGCTTTGATCAACCAGCTTTGAAGGCAACATTTTCTTTAACAGTTACTACTCCAGGGCACTGGGAAGCTGTTTCTAACAACCCAGTTGAGTCAAAGGTTGCAAAGGGCGATCTTGTCGAGTGGAAGTTCTCTACAACTCCTCGCATCGCAACATACTTAGATGCATTAATCGCTGGCCCTTACTCATCTGTTCATGATGTGTACAAGGGAGAAAAAGAGATTCCTCTAGGCATCTACTGTCGCAAGTCGATGATGCAGTACCTAGACCCTGAAGATATCTTCCTTATTACTAAGCAAGGCTTTGAGTACTTTGAAAAGACCTTCGGTTTGGCGTATCCATTTGAAAAGTATGACCAGATCGCAGTTGTTGACTTTAACTTTGGCGCGATGGAAAACGCAGGCGCGGTAACTTTCCGCGAAGATGTATTGGTTTTCCGCAGTCACATGCCAGATAAGGCGTACCTGTCACGTGCAAACACAATCCTGCACGAGATGGCACACATGTGGTTTGGTGACATGGTCACCATGTCATGGTGGGACGATCTATGGCTTAACGAATCTTTTGCCGAATGGTCTTCATATTTAGCCCTTGCTGAAGCAACTCGTTTCAACGGTGCGTGGTCAGAGTTCAACTCTGCTCGTAAGAACTGGGCGTACCGTCAAGATCAACTGTCTTCTACTCACCCAATCATCGCTGACATGGTTGATATGGAAGCGGTTAACGCAAACTTTGATGGAATTACCTATGCAAAGGGCGCATCTGTTCTGCACCAATTAGTTGCTCATGTGGGTCGCCCACAATTTATTGCAGGCCTTCAAAAGTACTTTGCTAAGCATGCATGGGGTAATACAACCCTGGAAGATCTTTTGGTTGAGCTAGAAGCAGCAAGTGGTCGCAAGCTAGATGCATGGGTAAATACCTGGCTACAAACCGCTGGTGTGAACACTCTTCGTCCTTCATTAGATATCGATGGTGGTGTCTACAAGAGCATCACAATTCAGCAAGAGGTTCCACTAGTTCCTGCAGGATCAAAGGAGCTACGCCCCCACCGTCTTGCAGTTGGCTTGTATGACATCAGCGGAGACGCTTTAAAGCTTCGTAAGACTGTAGAACTTGATGTTGTTGGCGAATCAACAGTTGTTGCTGACCTTGCAGGTGAAAAGGTTGCTGATCTATTGCTGATCAATGATCGCGATCTTTCCTATGCAAAGCTGCGCTTTGATGATCGTTCGATTGCAACATTAAAGACCCATCTAGGAAAGCTAGATGATGCACTTGCCCGCGCACTGTGCTGGGCTTCAATTTGGGATATGCATCGTGATGCCGAAATCTCATCTGAAGATTTCCTTGAAATTGCTCTTAATGGCCTAGCCGGCGAAAGCGATGATGCGATCGTTAATATCGTTTTGGCACAGTTAGGTACATCTGTTGAGGCATATGCAAAGGATTCAAACCGAGACGCTTACCGCGAGAAGTTAGCAAATGGTTTGTGGTCACTGACTCAAAACTCTGCTCCTGGTAGCGATCTTCAATTGCTGATCTCTCGTGCGTTTGCGATTAACGCGCAAACAGCAGAACAGACAGCGAAGATTCGTGAGCTCCTAAACGGCAGCGCACCAGGATTAAAGGTTGATGCAGATCTTCGTTGGTACTTCCTCATCGCTCTGACAGAGCGCGGCGCAACAACAAAGGCTGAGCTTGATGCTGAAGTTGCAAAGGACAACACAACAACTGGAAACTTAGCCTTTGAAACTTGTTTAGCTGCGATGCCAAATAATGAGGCAAAGGCTTATGCATTCAACAAGGGTCTAGATGCAGAGGTTGCGACTTCTGTGCGCACCGCACTTGTTGCAGGCTTCCAGCGTCCAATTCAGCGGACACTGCTAGAGCCATTTGTGAATCTGTACTTCGACAATTTGATCTCTGTCTGGGAGTCACGTTCATATGAGCCAGCAGCAAAGTTTGTTACTGGCTTCTATCCAACATGGATTGTGAAGCAGTCAACTGTTGATGCAACCAATGCGTGGCTCAATGGTGCCGGGAAAGATTCACCAACAGTGCTTCGTAAACTTGTAAGAGAGTCACAGGATGGATTAATCCGTGCTCTTAAGGTTCAAGCTTTAGATAAGTAATTACTCGATTACTGTGATTGCAGATGTCTTAGCCTGCTTCGGCTTTGACATCGCATAAGAAAGAACAGAGATCACAACAAACATAACTGTTGGGATTACAAAAAAAGTAACAACGGTTTCGAGAACTGAGATTCCAGGAATCTCTACGATTGGGCCTTCATTTCTGCTCATGGTGGAAGTGTAATTTACTTATGCAGTTGCCGCAGCCACACCAAATGGCTCGAGGTACTGCAACCACCTGTGATCTGTACGACCTGTGCCCAGAATTCTCCATGCTGCGCCAACTGGTTCACGAGGCAAGGTGCGTAATCTCCAACCCAGCTCCTTTAAGTGTTTGTCAGCTTTAAGGTGATTGCACTTGTGGCAAGCAGAAACAACATTTTCCCAATTATGTCCGCCACCACGGCTGCGAGGAATTACATGGTCAATAGAGGTTGCTGGTGCTGAACAGTAGACACATCGCCCACCATCGCGAGCAAAAATCGCTCGGCGTGAAAGCGGAACTGAGTGGCGATATGGAATACGAACAAACTTATTGAGTCGAACAACTGATGGCAGCGAAACCTGTCCGCCAGCAAATCTTAAAATGTCGCCACTATCTTCAACCATTGTTGCTCTGTGATTGAGAACCAAAATGAGCGCGCGACGATCTGTGATGACACCCAATGGTTCGTAGGTGGCATTGAGAACTAGTGTGCGCGACATAAATCGCTCCCGATCTGGCGCGTGGCTCGCGCCGATTGGTTTATCTTGCACCAAAACACCCGACCTCGTGGGTATTGAACAGCGGTATTTAGGTGACATTTTGGATAAAGTTTTGCCATCATGAGTGACTCTATGCGGGAATTCCTAGACTGGATGGCGGGTACTCCCCTTCGAGTTCTGACCATTTTGGTGGCAGCGGCCCTTATCCAATCCTTTGGCTCTCGGGCGATCACCCGCGCTATGAACAAGTTGGCATCAGTTGACCTAGTTCCTGGTCCACGCAATATCGTCGCTCGTCAAAAGGAACGTGCCAGCACAATCGGTGGCGTTTTATCTGCGACATTGAAATCTGCAACATGGATTATCGCTACAGCGATGGCACTCGGTGAATTTGGTTTTGATCTAGGTCCCTTGATTGCATCAGCTGGAATCGTTGGTGTTGCCCTAGGTCTAGGTGCGCAAACTTTAGTTCGCGATATTTTGTCAGGAATCTTTATGTTGATCGAAGATCAATACGGAGTTGGCGACACTGTAGATGTTTTGGATATTGAAGGTGTTGTCGAAAAGGTTGGTCTGCGCGTCACAACTGTTCGTGATGGCCAAGGAACCCTTTGGTACCTACGTAATGGTGAAATTCTTAAAGTTGGAAATCAATCTCAATCAGGTTGATTTACTAAGGAGTTTGCAGCCATCTCTAAGTAACCCCACAGCTCAGCCTTAAGAGCTGCTTCTGTTTCCACACCATCAATCGCCTGATGCATTGCATTGAGCCATGCATCTCGGGCATCAACGGTTACTGCAAACTCGGCATGACGCATTCGCAAGCGTGGATGGCCGCGGTTCTCCTGATAGGTACTTGGTCCGCCCCAGTACTGCTCTAAGAACCATTGCAAACGTTGGGCAGCGCCCTTCATATCTGTCTCTGGATACATGGGACGCAGAATTGGATCTGTTGCAACCACCGCGTAAAACTGTGAAACAAGATCTGCGAAGAATTTTTCCCCGCCTACTTGTTCATAAAAGGTACTCATACATTAAGGCTAGCGGAGTTTGAGGGACCTGAGCCCAAGTGCCAACACTGGAATCGCTGCAAAGAAACATAGCCATCCGTAGCTCAGTGTTCCAATAATTAAGCCCGCTACTGCGCCTCCGCCAGCACCTGACAGATTCATCACTAAATCACTTGCACCTTGTGATGAGGCTTTGAAAGTTGGTTCAACGCTTTCTGACAAAAGCGCAGAGCCAGCGATTAACGTGCAGGACCAACCAAGTCCCAACAAGAACAAGCCGACTCCTAATGTGTACGCATCATCTGCACGCGCAAACCCCGAGACGATAGTTGAAAGTAACAAGGTAAGGATTCCGATTTGGATGACTCGAACACGCCCAAGTCGATCACTCAGTGAACCCACCAGCGGTGAGAAGGCATACATACCCAAAACGTGAATACTGATGACTAAACCAATAACCGTAAGGGTTACATCAACATGTGCCATGTGAACCGGAGTCATCACCATTACCGACACCATTGCTACATGACCGATTGCGATTGAAAGAATTGCAAAAAGCGCCTTCGGGTTATTACGAATATGAGTTAAAGCTTTCTTAGTAGCACCCTTTTCCTTAATTTTTAAAGACTCTTTGTTTGCAAGTAGATATGGATCTGGTCGCAAAAATAGAAAAATCACAATCGCCGCCAACGCCAAAGTGGTGGCAGAGATTAGATATGGTCCAACCAAACGCGGCAAACCAAAGTTTTCAGCAAGGTTTCCTGCTGGCTGCATCAGATTAGGGCCTGTTACTGCACCAATTGTTGAGCCCCAGACTACAAATGAAAGTTGTTTTGCTCTGGTCTGATCAGTTGATAAATCTATTGCAGCAAATCGTGCTTGGTATCCAGCAGCAGAAGCTGCACCGACCATAAATGTTCCTAGCAACATCAAAAAGATGTTGCGCTGTGATCCACCAAGAATTGCAAAGAGTGAACCAATTGCACCAGCTGTATAACCAATTGAAAGTGCTAAGCGGCGTCCCCCGCGTGCGGTTAAACGTGCAAGTGGTAGCGCTAAGGCTGCTGCACCTAGTACCGCACTGGTTTGAGCAAGTCCAGCCAGGGTTCCAGAATCAGTAATTGAAGAAACAAGAAGTGAACCAGCAGCGACTGTTCCTGCTACACCAACCCCACTTAAAATTTGCGCAGCAGAGAGAGTCTTTACAACTCTATTTTGCAGCGCCGAATTTGGCATTAAGGAACCAGTCGCACCCAAACAGCGGTATCAGTTGGCAATGTGTGTCCAGTTACAGGGCCACTTGCAACCAAAATCTGACTGTTACTTGGTAATTGAATTGGCGCACCAAAGTTGATGTAGCAAGCAAAATCTCCGGGACGCTCAAATGCAACAACATCCTTACCCGCTTCAATCCATTCCATTGGTCCATCACCAAGTCCAGGCTCTTGCTTACGCAGAGCTAGCGCTTCGCGATACATAGAAAGAGTTGATCCTTCAACACCATCTTGACTATCAACTGAGTACTTGCCCCACCATGATGATTGTGGCAACCACGCCTCTTCGGGTTTCAAAGAGTCATTAGTTGAGAAACCAAATGCACCCTTTGGATCTGATGACCAAGGAATTGGAACACGACAGCCATCGCGACCACGATCTTGATATCCACTCATCTTCCAACGAGGATCTGTTAAACGATCTTCCGGAATATCGCGAACTTCGGGAACAGCTAACTCTTCACCTTGGTACAAGTAGGTTCCACCAGGTAGGGCAAGTGTCATCAGAGTTGCACTTCGTGCGCGCAAAGTTCCACGTGCAATGTTGAGTTTCTTGGGATCTCCCTGACGTGAAAGGGTTGTATCACCATGATTTGTAAGTCCAAGATCTAAGCGATCTACAGAGCGCACAACATCGTGGTTGTTAAACACCCATGAAGTAGGTGCGCCAACCTCTGCCAAAGCATCGATTGAGTTATCAATCTTCTTCTTGATCTCTGCTGCATCCCACAGCGTGGTGAGCATTTCAAAGTTAAATGAGTTCTGAAGTTCATCTGCGCGTACATAACGTGCAATACGTGAGGCTGGACTTACCCAAGCTTCTGCAACCGCCATGCGATCTCCTGGATATGAATCAAAGATTTTGCGCCAAGAACGATAGATATCGTGAACACCTTCTTGATCCCAGAATGGTTTGTGATCTGTTCCCAACATCTCTGCTGCAGGATCCTTCTTGATATCAGGCAAACCTGCCTCTTTGATCATTCCATGTGCAACATCGATACGGAATCCATCAACACCGCGATCTAGCCAAAACTTCAAAACATCTTCTAGGTGATCCTTAACCTCTTGGTTCTCCCAGTTCAGATCTGGTTGCTCGACAGCGAATAAATGTAAGTACCACTGCCCTGGCTTTCCATCAGCTTCGATCACACGTTCCCAAGCAGGTCCGCCGAAAACAGCTTCCCAGTTATTAGGTGGAAGTTCTCCATTAGGGCCTTTGCCATCGCGGAACATGTAACGATCACGTT
>JBDLUF010000040.1:0-9753 GCA_039805445.1 Actinomycetota bacterium
CCGACCCGACATTGAGAATAGTTTGAATTGCAATCCAACATCCAAACCCTGCAGATACATAACGCACCATTGGATCACTTGCGCGCAGCGCTAATTTAAAGATTGCGAATAACAGCAGAGCTAACAAGAGCAAGGTTGCAAGGGTTCCAAATAATCCAAGCTCTTCGCCAATAACTGCAAAGATGAAGTCGGTATGCGCTTCAGCGAGGTTTCCCCACTTTTGACGGCTGGCACCTAGTCCAACACCAAATAAACCACCGCTAGCAAGGCCTAACAAACTGTGGGCTGGTTGCCACCCATAGAGTTTGTATTGATCTTCAGCAAAGGGATTGAGAAAAACTGCAAAACGTTGAACTCGATACGGCGAGGTCAAAATCAATACCGCAAGTGCGGCAAATCCTGCTGCTAAGCCGATACCAAATACTCCAAGTCGCAAACCTGAAACCCAGAGTAATCCCGCCAAAATAAATGCAAATACAGAAGCGGTTCCAAGATCTCGACCTGCCATCACCAAAATCATGCACAGCAAAAAGGCGGGACCAATTAAGGCAACAACGTTGCTCTGAATCGCACCTGATCGTTCTCTCTTAGCAAGCAGGTAACCCGCCCACAGAATCATTAAAAACTTTGCCAGCTCACTGGGTTGAATATCTACAAAGCCAAGGCTGATCCAGTTGTGATTACCGTTCACGCTCTTACCAATAATCTGAACGATCAAGAGCAAAAATACCGAGACCGATACGCCAAATCGTGCGATTACTTTCCATTGGCGAAGTGAGAGCCGTGACAGCACCCACGCCATAGGAAGAGAGATCAATAAGAAGATGAATTGGCGCAAGACAATTCCGTAAGTGGTTCCGCGAGAACCTAAGGAGTAAATCGATGATGCGGAGAAAACCATGATCAGCCCCAAAAGGCTTAATGCCAGAGTGCTACCCAACAGCATGTAGTACAAATTCACTGGCTTAGTAAAAAAGGTATCCTCACGCTTCATGAGCGACAACCTTTCGCACCGCTGCTGCAAATCTATCTCCGCGATCTGAGTAAGAAACAAACTGATCCATGGATGCACAGGCTGGTGCAAGTAAAACCGCATCGCCGGACTGAGCAACTGTCGCTGCGGCTTTAACGATCGATTCCATTAATGAATTGGAGGCTCCCCCACGTACATAATCGTTGGGAGCATCAATAATGATGCGTGGAAGATCTGGTGCATGTTTGATCAAAGCCGCTTCAATAAGTGCGCGATCGCTACCAATCAGAATCGCTGCCTTCATGCGAGGCGAACAACGTTCAACCATCGCATCCATGTCGGCACCCTTTGCCAAACCGCCGGCAATCCAAACAACTGATAGATGTGACATTAGGGATGCGGCTGCAGCATGCGGGTTAGTAGCTTTTGAGTCATCGATCCAGGTAATTCCAGCTGCTTCATGCACCGTTTCGATGCGATGGCGACCCGGGCGGAAATCATGCAACGCCTTTTTAATAGCCTCGTTTGGAATATCGATTGCGCGGGCTAAAGCGGCAGCAGCTAATGCATTGGAAACATTGTGCGGAACCGTCGGAACAATGTCAGCAAGCTCGCAAATCATCGATGCTTGTTGAGGATCTGCCACAAATGCACGATCTACAAGTAACTCTTCTACAACACCTATCTCGCCCGGGGCAGGAGTATCTAGAGAGAAGAAAACCTTGCGGCCCGTGAAGCGGTTGGCACGGATTACGACAGATGCATCATCGGCGTTGAGAATTGCAATCTCTGCGCGATCTAAAATCGAAAACTTTGCATCTGCGTAAGCATCAAAGCTTCCGTGCCAATCCAGGTGATCATCTGCAATATTGAGAATCGCTGCCGCCTGGAAATATGCCTGACGCGCCCAGTGCAGTTGAAAGCTAGAGAGCTCTAGTACCAGAACATCGTATGCATCATCGCGATCCACAGCATCTATAACTGTGTCACCAACATTTCCACAAGCAACCGCTTTGATTCCGGCGGCTTGCAAAATTGCCGCGGTCATTTCCACGGTCGTTGTCTTGCCATTTGTGCCGGTGAGTGCGATCCACCTTTGTCCTGGAGCACGTTCTGCCCGCAAACTCCACGCAATATCTATCTCATTGAGCATTTCAATGGAGCTACTAAGAATCTGAATGACCAGTGGGTGGTCCTGTCGCCAGCCCGGAGAAATTACTACCGCATCAAAATCTTTGAGATTGACATCATTAGGTTTAATTGCGCCTTCTGAATTGTCATCTGCCAATGTGATTTGTGCACCACGTGATTGAAGAAAGCGTGCAACTGAATTACCAGTTACCCCAGCTCCTAGAACCAGAATTTTCTTGTGGGCAAAATCGGTACTCATGAATTATTTGACGACCCATTGTGCATAAAAGAGACCAAGACCCATGGCAACACATAATCCTGCGATTATCCAGAAGCGGATGACAACTGTTATTTCAGCCCAGCCGCTTAACTCAAAGTGATGATGAAGTGGAGCCATCTTAAAGACCCGCTTTCCACCACTAATTTTGAAGTAAAAGGTTTGAATTAAAACCGACATAGTGATGATTACAAACAAGCCACCTAGCGGAATAAGTAGTAGTTCTACACGTAGAGTTGCCGCAAGTCCTGCGATTGCCCCACCAAGAGCCAATGATCCAGTGTCTCCCATAATTATTTTTGCAGGCGCTGTGTTCCACCATAAGAATCCGGTACAACCACCAGCAAAAGCTGCAGCGAGCACAGCAAGATCTAGCGGATCGCGCACGGCATAACATCCTGCAGCAGCGTTCAGCGCACAGCTTTGTCCAAACTCCCAAACACCGATGAGCACAAAAGCTAAGAAGGTCATAATGGATGCACCAGTTGCAAGTCCATCAAGACCATCAGTTAAATTCACACCATTACTTGCTGACATCACCATCACGATGATGAAAATAATGACTAGCGCTGGTCCTAAATAAATTGTTGTTTCGCGTACTCCAGATAAATACTCTGAAATAGGTGCAAGTGAATCCTGGTCAACAAATTGAAGACCCAGGTAACCAAAAATTCCTGCAGAAATTGCTTGACCTAACAGTTTGAAACGACCAGGTAATCCTCGTGAGTTCTGCCGAGAAACTTTCAGCCAATCATCGAGAAAACCTATAAAGCCCAATGTAACTACTAATCCCATTACTAAAAGGGCAGAGACCGTGACTGAGTTACCTGTGACAAGGTGAGCTGCAAAGTAGCCAAGAATTGCTGCAAGGATGAAGATGATTCCACCCATGGTTGGAGTTCCGTGCTTAATGTGGTGGCTACTTGGACCATCATCACGAATGATTTGACCATAGCCCTTACTCGCAAGAGCTCGAATCAATACGCGAGTTCCGAAGAGTGAAAACATCAAGGCAAAGGCGCCAGCGATAAGGATCTGTCTCAACTTTCAACTCCGCTCTTGTTTAGCCACAAACTTTCCAACTTCTGTGCCAAAACTTCAAAACCCTCTGAACGAGATGCCTTTACCAAAACAACATCGCCAGCTGAGAAATGTTCCGTCATCGATACACACTCATCAATACTTGCGTAGTGATGAACAACCATCTGCCCCTGTGAAACGCCGTATTCAGGTGCTGCGATAGCTACTAGATGATCGATACCTATCTCCTGAGCAAGGGTGCCAATGGCGGCGTGATGGGCAGCGCTTGACTCGCCGAGTTCATGCATTTTTCCTAAGAAGGCCCACGATTGTCCCCCGCGCTCCTGCGCAAAGAGAACTAAGGAGCGAAGTGCGGCGCTCATGGATTCAGGATTAGCGTTATACGAATCATTGATGAGCAAGAGTCCGAATAGATCGTGGATCTCCATGCGCCACTTGCTTGTATTTTCTGCCGTCGACAGTGAGCTTGCAATTAATTCGATAGGTAAAGCTAAGGCGGTTCCAACTGCAGCCACCGCTAAAGCGTTTGCGATGTGGTGTTCTCCGACAATTCTCATGCCAACAGCTTCGCGGCCAGCAGGTGTTACTAAATCAAAGTGTGGACGTCCTTCACGAATTTCGATATCTGTGGCACGGACTTCGCAGCCATCACCAAAGTTGATTACACGTCCTGTGTGAAGAGATGCCATAGCGGGTGTGTACTTGTCGTAACTACCCAGAACTGCGATTCCATCTGGTTGCAGAGTTTGAATGAGTTCAGATTTTGTCTGAGCAATAGCATCGACCGAACCAAACTCGCCAAGATGTGCGGTACCGACCGTTAGCACGACGCCAATATTTGGCTGGGCTATTCCGCATAGTCGAGCGATGTCACCTTTATGACGGGCTCCCATTTCTAAAATACAAAACTTGGTTTTCTCATCACATTCCAACAAAGTGATTGGTAAACCAAGATCATTATTGAAGGAGCCAGCAGGTGAAACCGTTGGTCCCGCAACCGACAACATGTGAGACATAAGATCTTTAGTGCTGGTTTTTCCTTGTGAGCCAGTAATACCGATAACAGTTAAGTTAGTTAAACGTTTGCGGACAAAAGCTGCCAGGATTGAAAGTGCTTCAAGAACATCTTTTACAACAATGCACGGTCCATCGATGCGTCGAGTTGTAAGCGAGAACATCGCACCGGCACGGTATGCATCTGCTGCGAAATCATGTCCGTCGACAACCTCGCCCTTTAACGCCAAGAAGATGCAGCCTGGTGTTGCTTTACGGGAATCAAAGACGGGTGCTTTTGAAACGAGTAGATCCTTGTCGCAATGGACATCGCCACCTACTAATAGGCCAATCTCACCTGCGGTTAATGTGATCACTTCTTGTCCTCGATTGCTCGGGCAAGCTCTACGCGATCATCAAATGGATGCACTGTTCCGTTGATCTCTTGACCTTTTTCATGTCCCTTACCAAGAACAATCACGAGATCGCCATCCTTGGCCTCGTTAACTGCGGTTTGGATCGCTTGTGAGCGATCTTCAATCACCGCACTTGGCTCTTTAATATCTAAACCGAAACTCATCTGTACCAAAATTGCATCTGCTTTTTCAGAGCGAGGGTTATCACTGGTAAAGATCGCAACATCTGCACCCTCATGTAACGCCTTGCCCATCAGCGCTCTCTTTGAGGTATCGCGATCTCCGCCACAGCCAAGAACTGCGATGACACGACCATCGCTGATTTCATGGGCGGTTTCAAGAACCCGAGTAACAGCATCTGGTGAGTGTGCATAATCAACAAGTGCAGTGAAGTTTTGTCCTAAACGTACAGATTCCAGACGGCCCGCAGCACCTGTTAGCTGAGGCAAGTTCGCTGCGATATCTATCGGATCGATACCGCTTTCAGTTGCAATGGCAACAGCCATTAATAGATTGTCAAAGTTATATCCACCATGCAGGTGAACCTTTCCTTCGATCAAAATTCCACCACTACCTCTGATGGCAACATGTGCGCCAACATAATCCTTGGAGATTGCGGCAAAGTGCCAAGTTGCACTTTGATCATGACGAGAAACTGTCATGACTGGAAGCTCTGTCTGCGCCACGAGCTTTACACCGTACTCATCATCAATATTGATGACAGCAAGATCTGCAAACTCAAAGGTAAATAACTTTGCCTTGGCCTCGAAGTATGCCTGCATAGTTTTGTGAAAATCTAAGTGATCTTGAGACAAGTTGGTAAAGGCGACAACAGCAAAGTGGCTACCGCGGACTCTTTCAAGAGCGATTGCATGGCTAGAAACCTCCATGACTAAATTGCGCATATGGCGCTCACGCATAACCGCTGATAACGCCTGCAAATCGCTGCTTTCGGGGGTTGTGCGCTTGCTTGCAATAACTTCATCGCCAATGCGGGTTTCAACAGTTCCGATCAGGCCGCTTTCGCGTCCTGCGGCGGACATTATTTGGTGGAGCAAAGTTGTAACAGTTGTCTTTCCATTTGTTCCCGTTACGCCAACGCTGTAAAGATCTCGCATTGGCTCGCTGTAAAACCAGGCGCTGATTACTCCAGCAGCTCGACGCGGGTTAGCGCTAATAATGACAGGAACGCCATTTATCTTTGCTGCGCCAACCGCATCGGTGAGGACTGCAACCGCACCTTGTGAAATCGCCTCTGCCGCAAAATCAGCACCGTGGGATTTTTCACCAGGGAGCGCGATGAACAGGTCACCTTCTTGAACCTCTTTGCTTGAAAGAGTAAGTCCCGTAATGATCGTTGCAGATTCACCAACTAATTGTGCGTTAGCTATCGCTGCAACTGCTTCAGCGGTTCTCTTGAACTCTTCAATTGGTCTTGACACTTGCTGCCTTCTTATCTGCGATCAACTTTCTTTCAGCAAGAAGTTGCTTTTCAGTCAATGCAATTGGATCAACCTTTGTTCCAGTCGGTGCAATTCCCTTTGACTGTAGAACAAATGACATAACCTTCTTGAATACTGGACCGCCAAGGTAGCCACCCCAGTGCATTCCCTTTGGATCTTGAATAGTTACTGAGATGACATACGCAGGATTGTCAGCTGGTGCAAAACCGATAAATGATGCTGTGTAGCCGCGATAGCAACCGCAGGTGTCATCAATGCGTTGTGCTGTACCAGTCTTACCAGCAACGCGGTAGCCGGGAATCGCAGCAGAAGGTGCGGTTCCATTGGCAGAAACAACACTCTCCATCATCAAACGCATCTGCGCCGCTGTTTCTGCGCTGATGACTCGAACACTCTCGCGAGTTGCAGATGGTGTGTAATTTCCACTGGAATCACTTGTTCCCGCAATAACTGTTGGAGAAACTCGAACACCATCATTAGCAATCGTTGCAAAGACACTTGTCGCCTGCATCGCTGTTACCGAATAACCCTGTCCGAAAGCAACTGTTGGAGCTGTGGTTCCTGACCAATCAGCGACCTTAGGAAGGATTCCTCGTGACTCACCAGGAAGTCCTGAACCAGTCTTTGATCCGATACCAAACTTTGTTAAGTACTCGTACAGCTTGTCATTGGAAAGCATTTCGCCAATCTTGATTGAACCAGTGTTACTTGAAACTGCAAGCACACCAGCTGTCGTCAATCGCTGGGTTGGGTGTTTTTCGTGATCATGGAAGGTCTTTACCGAACGCTTTAATGCGTAAGGGATTGTTAAAACTGTTTCTGGAGTGATTTTCTTTTCTTCAATTGCTGCAGCAAGGGTCATTACCTTGCCGGTAGAGCCTGGCTCGTACACATCGAGAACAGACGGGTTGCGCATTGCGACTAAGGAAACTTTTGTTGTGTCATTGGGATCAAATGTTGGAGCGGTTGCATGGGCCAAAATATGACCTGTCTTTGGATCCATCACAATCACTGTTCCGCTCAATGCGCGAGAGGATTTAACAGCATCTGCAATCGCCTTTGATGCGACCCACTGAATATCGCGATCTACCGTTAAACGGATTGATGTTCCAGATTGAGCGGGAACGATTTCAGATTGTGAACCAGGAATTTCAGCCTTATAACCATTGGCATATGAGTACTTGCCATCGATGCCTTTAATCGTCGAGTTCATGCTGGATTCAAGACCAGTTGCACCAACTCCATCATGATTGACGAAACCGATAAGTGAAGCGATCAATCGTCCCGATGGATACTCGCGCACATAACTGCGCTCTGGGAAGAAGCCAATGATTCGCTCTGGGCTCATCGCCTTAAATTGAGAGTTGTACTGATCGATTGCTGAGGAAAGTTTTAACCAGGTAGCTGGCTTTGCATTGCGAAAGACCATGTTCCATTTACGAGTACCGGTCAGCGCCTCTTGGACATCTTGAACCTTCATACCAATTATGGGAGCTACAAAGGCTGCAACCTTTGCAGGGTTTGAAATCTGTGTTTGATCAACGACGATGCTTGTAGCGGCAACGCTGCGCGCAAAGGGAACGCCATTGATGTCGGTGATATCTCCACGTGGTGCTTGAAGAGTCTTTACCTTTTCCATCTCATTGACTGCGCGAGAGCGGTAGTCACCTGCCTGTAGAGCCTGAACTTGAACAAGTCGAACTCCAAACATGAGCATGACTATCGCAAGAAACAAAACCAAAACTCTGATTCTGTTATGCGCTAATGAGAAATTACCCATTCTTCACCGGAACCTCAATAACTTCTTTTTCTAAGACAGCTGCGTCTAGAGATAGAAAAGTTGGATTTTCAGAAGGCTTCATGCCTAAGGCTGTTGCAGATTTTGCAAGAGCTTCTGGGGAAGAGATCCTGTCGATCTGACGTGCAATTGCTTCACGTTCATCGCTTACTAACTTTGCCTCGAGCTTGAGATTTGTTAACTCAAATGCATCTTGTGCGAGCAAGGTATTGATCAGGAGAAGGAGCATGAGACCAATACCGCCAACAGCAGATACAAAGATTGCGAAGAACTTACGATCAGCTTGCTTCCCGTCGGAAAGATCAGGCACAAGCTTGAGTGCAACTTGTGATGTCTTTTCGGCGAAAATTTCTTTTGAGCGAGTAATCGCTGGAGCTAGAGCTGTCATAGCCATTACGCGGCCACCCTTTCGATAGCGCGAAGACGCACTGATTGAGAACGTGAGTTCTCTTCGAGCTCGGCATCGGTTGGTGTCTCGCTACCGCGAGTGATCATTGAAAACTTTGCGGCAAATTCAGGAAGATCAAATGGAAGATCGCGTGGTGTCCCAGATGTTGTGGATGCAACAAAGAGCTGCTTAACGATGCGATCTTCTAACGATTGGAATGACATAACTACTAAGCGAGCACCAACATTGAGAAGTTCAAGTGCTGCAGGAAGAGCGCGAGTGATAGTGCCAAGTTCGTCATTGGTCTCGATGCGAAGTGCCTGGAAGGTACGCTTTGCGGGATTTCCACCTGTGCGACGAGTAGCTGCAGGAATCGCCTCTTTTACAAGGCTTGCTAGCTGGGCTGTTGAGTTCATAGGAGCGATTGCGCGCTGCTTAACAATTGATTCGACGATACGTGTAGCAAACTTTTCTTCGCCATATGTGCGAAGGATTCGAACCAATTGACCTGGCTCGTAGGTATTAATGATCTCCCCCGCAGTAAGCGATTGGGTCCGATCCATGCGCATATCCAGAGGTGCATCTTGGGAATAAGAAAATCCACGTTCGACCTGATCTAGTTGCATGGATGAAACACCAAGGTCGAACAAAGCGCCATCGATGTTTTTGTAACCAAAGCTGGCAACTACATCTGCAATGCCATCAAAGGTTGAGTGTGCAGTCTTAAGTCGATCTGCAAATGGTGCAAGGCGCTCCGTGGCCTTTGCAATTGCATCAAGGTCACGATCGATTCCGATAACAGTTAAGTGTGGGAACTTTTGAAGTAGAGCTTCTGTGTGGCCACCTAGACCCAATGTTGCATCAACAACAACAGGATTACTTGAAGCAGCAATGGCTGGGGACAAGAGATCGACACAGCGATCACGCATTACAGATATGTGCTCTGTTGTACTTGTCATCTCTCCCCCTTTACTTCTATTGGTTGATGTCCTGCTTACTTCTGGTGCTACTTCTTTCCTTGCGACTCTCATCTCTGGTCACTGCCGGCCGACGGATCTTTGTGTTGCAACGGCGCCGGGGAAGGGACGTCGCTACGTTCGAAGGGTCGGCAGTGGCCACAAATGAGAGTTAGAACAAACCTGGAAAGACCTCCTCTGAAACATCAGCGAAGCTCTTTTCACGATCTGCTAAATATTCATTCCAAGAAGTTGCGTCCCAAATTTCAACGCGAGTATTTGCACCAATAACAACGCACTCTTTTTCTAATCCTGCA
>JBDLUF010000041.1:0-9682 GCA_039805445.1 Actinomycetota bacterium
CCATCGCTGATCCGATTCCACCAACCACCTGCTTCACACCATCGCGACAACACCGCATGGATGCGAAACCGTTTTCCTTTGTAGGTGAACTCGATAGGAGTTGTTGCGCCATCGATAGTGACATCGAGGGCGGGGTTAACCTGCGTGGCTGACATTTTCGGGTGGACCTTTCACAGCTGTGGGTATTCGAACAGATGTTCGAAAAATAGCCCTCACCACCGACAAATAGCAAGCGGCCGAGCGTGTCGTGGCTAAAATTAGTTGAAATTTCAACTACTATTACCCAGTAAGTTCAATCAACCAAAATTTCAAGGAGTCTCAATGGACATCGTCCTCATCATCGGCCGCGTACTTTTCGCGTTGCTCTTCATCTCATCTGGCGTTTCTCACCTCACAAAGCTTGAGGCAATGACTGGCTACGCCCAGTACAAGAAGGTTCCAGCAGCAAAGTTCAGCGTGGTCCTATCAGGTCTCATGATCCTCGTCGGCGGTCTGTACATTGCATTTGGCGTGTACGCAGATCTAGGCGCACTACTAATCGCACTATTCCTAATCCCAACATCATTCTTGATGCACGCATTCTGGAAAGAAACAGATGCAACAGCTAAGCAAAATGAGTCAATCGGGTTCTTCAAGAACCTCTCACTTGCAGGTGCAGCTTTGATCATCTTCGCACTAGTAGCAACAGGTACAGAGTTCGGTCCATCAGTAACAGGTGCCTTCTTTAACCTGTAATTAATTAACTTAAAAGCCCGCCGGTTTGATACTGGCGGGCTTTTTTGTACCATGATTAGCCAATGGAAATCATCAGCGGATTACTAGCAGGTGGTTTCATCGGCGCAGTTTTAGGATTTATCGGTGCAGGTGGAGCGATGCTCTCTGTGCCAATCCTGCTGTATATCTTTGACTTCACCCCTCAGGCTGCAACTACCGCAGCTATCGCCGTTGTCTTAACCGCAGCGATTTCAGGGTTACTCCCAAAGATAAAGAGCAAAGAAGTTCTCTTTAAAGAGGCCTCTGTCATCTGGGCCTTAGGACTGGTTACCAATATTGGTTTTTCCATCATCGCTCACCGTTTAAGTGATTCAGTGATCACTACTGGCTTTGCGCTCGTTCTTCTGTCTGCAGGAACGGCGATGTTAATTAAGCCTGTTGCAGGTACTGAAAAGAAGATTCCTATTATCTGGCTGGTTGTTATGTCATTAGTAATCGGTTCGATGACTGGCTTGTTTGGAATCGGTGGTGGTTTTCTTGCTATTCCCGTTCTTGTTCTCTTCTTTAAAGTTCCACAAGGAAAAGCCGCAGGTACATCACTTGCAATCATTGCAATTAACTCAATCACCGCATTCTTTGGTCACTATCAAAATTGGTCAGAGGTTACATGGACAGTGCCGATCGCTATGTCTATTGGCGCAGTCATTGTTGCTCGCTTTGCATCGATGAAAAGCGGACAATTGAACCCAACATTCCTGCGTAAGGGCTTCGCCTTCTTGCTGTACTCGATTGCGGTATTTACCCTGCTTGAAACCTGGGTTATTGCTTAATCGAACGCACCTTGATGTATTTAGATTGCAAGCCAACAACCATATAAAGCAAGACTGGGAAGGCAAAAGCAATCGGTAGCGAAGTCACTTCGGCGATTAATCCAATAATTGTTGGTCCACCAAAGTAGGCAGCGATTGCAATTAAACCCACGCGAGCTAAGCCAACTGATGGCGCGATTCCTGGAATCGATGCCGCCGCAAGATTAAAGGCCGGAAAGAATGGACCCATTCCAAAACCTGCTGCACCAAAACCTAAACAAACAATGATCAATCCAGCGGTTGGATAAGAATCTGAAATAGAGATTCCAACTAATAGCCCAATCCCCCATAAGCCACCACCAAAGTAACCACCATACTTAACGGTGTTTACATGGCCCCACTTTTCAAAAGCACGATCACCCAACAAACGGCTGGCGATCATCGCTAAAGAAAAAGTTGTTGCGGCTGCAGCGTTTAGACCCTTGCCGATACCCATGTGATCCTGTAGCAGAATTCCGCTCCACTCATAAGCACCACCTTCGGGAATTAATGCGCACATCAAGCCAATTCCGAGCCCCCATAAAATCAATGACTCTTTACCAAAAAGTTTGACCTTACCTGCATCATCTTTTCCGGGTTCCCCCAGATGACCATCATGTTCTGGTGGAAGCAGGTAGTGAGCGATAAATTGGAAAACAAACAATCCAAGAACTGCGATCGCAATTAAGTTATCCCGAGGAGAAACAAAGTTAGCGATTAACCCGCCCACCAAGGTCGCAGCAAATGCTCCGATACTCCAGAACCCATGGAAGCTCGACATCCATCTGCCTTGTGTGTGCTTTTCAATTTCAACTGCTTGGCCATTAATTGCAATGTCCATGAATGAGACATTGAAACCGGTGATAAACAATCCCAAGAGCAAGATCTGCACGCTATCTGCCATTCCAACTACAAAAACACCTAGTGGCAATAACACACCAGAAATACGGACAACTATCTTTGATGAGAATGAATGAACAACTCTGCCTGCAATTTGTGCACCTGGAATTGATCCAACGGTGCTTGCTAAGAGAACTAAACCAAACTGACCATCGCTAAGACCCAATGAATTCTTGATCTCTGGAATACGAGGAATCCACGCAAGGCCCAGAAATCCCAAAAAGAAGAATGAGGCGTAAATTGCATTACGGGCTCGAATTCCAAGGGCATAAAGATCCTGTGTCATGTTGTCCTGAGCCTACTTGAATTAATTGGATAACCTTGGAACATGGAAGGCGTAAAGGAAAAAGCTGCGGTCAAGCGAGTAATCGCCGCCCTTGCCGAACACGGGCTAACCGGCGAAGTACATGTCCTTTCAGATAGCGCACGCACTGCTCAAGAAGCAGCCTCAGCATTAGGAATTGAGGTTGGCCAAATTGCTTCATCGCTCATCTTTAAACTTCCCGATGATTCACCTCTATTGATTATTACAAGTGGCCGTCACCGCGTAGACACAGACTTAGTTGCGAAGAACTTAGGTATCGAAAAACTCGGACGAGTTGATGCAGATTACGTCAAGGAAAAGTCTGGTTTTTCAATTGGTGGAGTAGCCCCTATTGGTTGGGTCTCCCCCGCAACGATTCTTATTGATCAAGCATTAAATGATTACGAAGTTGTTTGGGCTGCTGCCGGTCATCCCCATGCGGTCTATCCAACAACCTTTACTGAACTTCTTGAATGTACCGGCGCTCAACCAATGGTCGTAGGCGATTAATGATTGTTGCTTACTTCTGGACTATTAAGTCTTCACGGGTGCTGAATGCGATTGTTGCAATGGGCTTTGATCGTTTCTTCTTGATGGCAGATAAGAATGTTTCATTTCATAAATCTTTAGGTACAGGCAAGGGCGAAACCTTTACACCTAGTGATGCCAATGCGTTGCAGTGGGGTTTAGTTGCAGTGGTTGAAGATATTGAAAAGTTTGATTCATCTGCTGTTGTGAAGCGTTGGCGCAAGGGTTCTGTCTCTGAGGTTCGTGCGGTACTAGAACCGATTTCTTCGCATGGCAAGTGGGCGGGTAAAGAGCCATTTGTTGCATCTGTGAAGGACTGGGATGGGCAGGTTGCGGCAATTACTCGTGCACGTATTAAGTGGAGTCAGAACTTTAGATTTTGGAGTTCGGTGCCACCTGTAACGGTTTCGTTAAAATCTGCGCCGGGTTTGGTTGCAGCTATTGGAATCGGTGAAGCCCCTATTGGACTTCAGGGGACTTTTTCGCTGTGGGAGTCTGCTGCTGCGATTCGCGAGTTTGCGTACAAGGGTGCGGCGCATCAAAAGGCGATTGCAGATACATCGGCCTACAACTGGTATTCAGAGGAGCTTTTCGCTCGTTTTGCTGTGCGTGAATTACGCGGGTCTTTGTAGTAACTGTCTTATATAAATGGAATAAGGCAGACTTAACCTATGTCCATTCGCCATTACACACCCCGTCGTCGGGCTAGAGGTGGCGCATCTCCCCTGCTGATCAAGGTAATGGGTGTTGCACTTGGCGTAGCAATTTTGATGCAGATCGCATATCCATTAGTAGATGGCACAGCGCTGCAGGTAATCACGATTACATCTGTTTATTTGGCAGCACTTGCCATGTTCCTTCATGGAGTTGCAGCCTTTGGTGCGCGTTACGGGTGGAGCCTGCTTGGCATTACTCTTGTCTTTGGATTTGTGATTGAACAAATCGGAGTAACAACTAGTTGGCCATTTGGTGAGTACACATACTCATCAACATTGGGACCAAAGTTATTGAGCGTTCCATTAGTTGTGCCATTTGCTTGGGTGATGATCGCTCATCCATGTTTAGTTGCAGCACGTCGAATCGGTAAGTCATGGGTGTTCTTGTATGGAGCCTTGCTTATGACGGCATGGGATCTTTTCTTAGATCCACTTATGGTGACCGCTGGTCGTTGGACATGGGTTGTTTCAGGTGCACATGTTCCTTTCCAACCTGAGATTCCGTTGTCTAATACATTTGGTTGGTTGTTGTCATCAATAGCGCTCATGACGATTCTGCACTTTTCAACTCCACGTGATCGCCGCAAGGTGGGTGGATCACTGATTGCAGCTGATGTCATGTTGTTCTGGACCTTGTTTTCAGGGGTTGTCGGAAATCTCTTCTTCTTTGGTCGCCCAGGTATCGCACTGTTTTCAGGAGCAATTCTTGGTGTCCTACTAACTCCGTACTTCTTTAATCGATGGGTCGGAAGACCGTAAAGCCTTGATGATTCTCTTCTTCCTGCTTCCTCTTATATTGCTGACAATCGCGGCTGTTAACTTTGTGCAAATCCGAACGCCCAAAGCTATTTCTGAGCTACAAGATTCTGTGGGCGTGGTTGTTCCTATGCGAAATGAGGCAGAGAATGTTGAAGGGATAGTTGCCACCCTTTCGGCACAAGATGGTGCTTTTCACTTTTATCTCTTAGATGACAACTCTGAGGATTCGACCTTTGAATTATTGCAACGATTTACCGCGGGTGACTCACGCTTTACCGTAATCAAAGGTGCGCCATTGGCTGATGGTTGGATCGGAAAGACCTGGGCCCTGCAGCAATTATTTGAGGCAAGTAATGAAGAGGTTTTGGTTTCTATTGATGCAGATGTGCGATTAACAAATGATGCGATCAACAAAGCGGTAACGCTGATGCATGGTGCACGTTTGGATTTTGTCTCGCCCTATCCTCGCCAGCTTGCGCAGAGTTTTGCTGAACGACTGATTCAACCTTTGCTGCAATGGTCCTGGCTTACAACAGTGCCACTTCGCTATGCCGAAGGTGCCCGTCAGAAATCAATGGCGGTAGCAAATGGTCAGTTCTTTGTTGTTAGACGTTCTGCATTGGATTCTGTGGGCGGATACCAATCTGTAAAGCATGCGGTGATCGATGATGTTTTCTTGGCACGCGCGTTGATGGCGAGCGGTGCTTCAGGAACAGTGATCAATGGATCAGATATTGCTGAGACTCGAATGTATGCATCATGGAGCGAGATTGAAGCAGGTTACGGAAAGTCCTTGAATAAAGCTTTTGGATCGCTGATTGGTGCAAGCTTTGTCATTGCATTTCTCTTTGCAACCAGTATCGCCCCATTAATTCTGGGCCTACTCGGTAATCCGTACGGCTGGCTGGGTTTTGTAGCGATTGTCGGAACACGAGTATTAAGTGCCATGAAGAGTCGTGGACGTCTTCTAGATAGTGTGTTGCATCCGATATCTATCGTTGCGCTGATTTACCTGATTGTTTACTCATACTTAGTGCGCAAAACAGTGATGTGGAAAGGTCGCACAGTATGAAGATCGTGGTGATCGGTGCAGGTATGGGCGGTATGACCGCTGCTGCACGCTTGTCACGTGGCGGTCACGAAGTTGTTCTGTATGAAGCATCAGATCAAGTTGGCGGAAAGTGTCGTACCGAATGGATCGGCAAGGTTGCATTTGATACCGGTCCATCATTGCTCACGCTGCCCGCTGTCTATAAGGATTTCTTTCAACGTACCGGTAAGCCAATGGGATTGGTTTGTCCTATTGAATCTGTTGATCCATCCTTTGATTACCGTTTTGCAGATGGCAGCAATGTAAAGTTTTCAAATCTGTCTCGTAAAAAGACCCTGGATGCAATCACTGATTCCTTTGGTGCAGAGAGTGCATCCCAATGGGATCGCATCATGAAACGTGGTGAGCGTATGTGGGATGTAAGTCGTGGTCCCTTTATTGAATCTGAGTTGAAATCTCCTTTGTCACTAATTAAGAGAATTACATTTGTGCGGGATATGAAGATTATTGCGCCATGGAAGACGCTGCGTGTTCATGCAGATGAGATTTTGAAGGATCAGCATCTTCGCTACATCATGGATCGTTATGCAACATATAGCGGTTCAGATCCACGCAAAGCACCAGCGGTTTTATCAACGATCGCCTTTGTTGAAGAAAGTTTCGGCGCTTGGCATGTGAAGGGTGGACTAGGTCAACTTGCGGCAACTGTGTATCAACGAGCTGTAGATGTAGGCGTTACCTTTCATCTGAACTCCCCCGTTTCAGCAATCAACGCGGCGGGTAAGAAGGTCACTGGAGTGACTTTGGCCGACGGAACCGTAGTTGAAGCCGATGCTGTTGTGGCAAATGCTGATGCTTCCTTGGTCTATAACAAGTTAATCAAGGGCCATAAGCGAACCCTGAAGAAGGCCCGTAGAAACATTGAAAAGGCTGATGTTTCAGTTGCCGGATTCTGTTTATTGCTAGGTATGCGTAAGGATGCAGACCAAGTTCTTAACCACCACACAGTATTGTTCCCTGACAATTACGATGCTGAATTTGATGCGATCTTTACACATGGTAAGCCGGTGGAAAAGCCAACGATCTATATCTGTGCTCCACAAGATCCAGCGATGAGTAAGGATGAAACCCTTGAAGGCTGGTTTGTTTTAGTAAACGCTCCTACCCATGGTCAGTTTGATTGGAGCGATAAAGAGTTTGCTCGAAATTATGCCAATGTGATTATTGATCAAATTGAAGCGCGTGGGATTTCTGTTCGAGATCGTTTAGAGTCTTTAACAATTAGAACACCTGCAGATCTGGAAGCGGCAGTTCATGCACCAGGTGGTGCAATTTATGGAACATCGAGCAATGGTGCCCGTGCTGCATTTATGCGCGCAAAGAACCGTTCACCTATTAAGGGATTGTATTTAGTCGGAGGATCGGCTCACCCAGGTGGCGGATTACCTCTTGTTGGAATAAGTGGAGATTTAGTTACTGAAGCAATTGGCTACGAGAAAAACGCACGACACTAATAAAGCTGTAGCACTGAATCGCAAAGAAAATCATTGAAAGTACTGTTACACCTGGAAGTCCTACAAGATCCAATACCAAGATAATGAAAATGTAACTTGCTCGCATTGGGCGTTCAGCAGGAGTCACAACTCCAAGATCGCTAACTCCTAATGAGATCAACTTTGTTCGCGCATACTCTTGGAACGCTGCAACGCTCCACAGAGCGATCGGGATCCACGCTGGAACACCGATCACATACAGGGTGTAGAACCAGAGCGCTTCGCTAATTCGATCTACAACTGAATCAAGGGTTGCGCCCCATTTACTGTCGCGCTGCTGGAATATCGCAACGCTCCCATCGATTCCATCGCAAAAGAGCGAGAAAACTAAGAAGCCAATAGACCACCACGTTTGAGCCGTTAACGCGGTGCCAACCGCACCCAACAAACCTAAGTAGGTAAGTGCATTAGGAGAAATGCGAAGCAAGGTGCAGATCAAACCAAAACGATAGGAAATGTTCAGCCAAGCACCGACGATGCCCTTTGTTTCAGCATCGCTGTGCAAAGAACTCCACTTTGCCTTGAACTCTTGGTTACTGAGCATTATTGAGCTTTCTGTAGATTTCTTGGGTAGCTGTTGAGCTATTCATTGTGTAAAAGTGTAGGCCTGGTGCACCAGCGGCTAATAGATCTTTGCAGAGTGATGTTGCAATCTCTACGCCTAGCGCACGCACAGCGTGTGGATCATTTTCAACTTTGGCAAATGCATCAGCTATGTGAGTTGGAATTGGAGTTCCGCCAAGTTCAGCCATTCGATGCAATAACTTAACATTTGTGACCGGCAGGATGCCAGGAATGATTACTAACTTTGATCCTCGGGCCGCAAGTGCTTCAACTAATTGGGTGTAGTGCTTTACTTCAAAGAAAAATTGCGTCGTCGCAAAGGTTGCACCTAGTTCTTCTTTGCGAATAAGTACATCCACATCTTTATCAAAATCTCCGTTAGATGCAGGGTGACCATCTGGAAATGCAGCAACTCCGATTGTGAAACCACCAAACTCGTCAGCCAATTGAACTAATTCATCAGCATGATTGAAACCACCTGGTGTTGGAGTCCATGGCGCACTGGGTCCGCCAGTTGGATCTCCACGCAACGCCAAAATACTTGTGATTCCTGCTTCTTTATAACTGTGCAAAATTGCGATCAATTCATCACGAGTAGATCCAACACATGTCAGGTGAGCAACAGTTGAAATACCGGTCCGCTTAGTAATTTCTTGAGCGATTCGAATGGAGCGATCGCGAGTAGAGCCACCTGCGCCATATGTAACGGAGACAAAGTCGGGGGCGATTGATTTAAGCCCTTCGATGGCAGCCCACAGCCGTTCTTCACCCTCAACATCCTTTGGAGGGAAGAACTCGAATGAATACGAAGTGCGGAGTACCACGGAGTGAGGGTACCGTTACCGCGTGAGTTCAGAGCCGAAGGCAACATTAAAGAGCGTGCGAAGCGCCGTTGAAGAAGAGCTAAGCATCTTCCTCAACCGCGAAAGCGCATATCTGAATTCGATCTCTTCAGATTTATCACCCGTCTCAGATGCTCTGACCTCCTTCTTATTAGATAGTGGAAAGCGACTTCGCCCACTGTTTGCCTATGCAGGATTTGCAGCTGCCGGTGGAGCAATCGAGAAATCAACTACCCGTGCGATGGCCGCTCTTGAGTTACTGCAAGCCTGTGCGTTAATTCATGATGATCTAATGGATGGATCAGATACACGCAGAGGTAAGCCATCTATTCATCGTCACTTTGAATCTATACATGTGCAGGATCAACTAGATGGATTTGCGCCGCAATATGGATTATCTGCCGCGGTCTTGCTTGGCGATCTTGCACTTGTGTGGTCTGATCAAATGATTAATAGCGCTGGCTTATCCACTGAACAGTATGCGCGAATGATTCCTTTGTATAACGAGATGCGTGTCGAGTTAATGGCTGGACAGTTCTTAGATATTCATGAGCAAACGCAAAAGGACACCAGCACAGATCGTTCGATGAAGATTGCACGGTACAAATCGGGTAAGTACACCATTGAACGTCCGCTGCATCTGGGTGCTGCCATGAGTGCAAAGCCAAGTAATGAAATTTTTGCCGCACTATCTGCATACGGCCTGCCACTAGGTGAAGCCTTCCAACTTCGCGATGACCTATTGGGTGTTTTTGGAGATCCTTCAGTTACGGGCAAGCCTGCAGGTGATGATCTTCGTGAAGGAAAGCGCACCGTGTTAATTGCATTGACACATGAGCGCCAATCCCCTGCACAGGCTGAAACCTGCAAGAAGTACTTTGGTCGCGCAGATCTAGACGCTCA
>JBDLUF010000042.1:0-9580 GCA_039805445.1 Actinomycetota bacterium
TTATCCACGAACAGGTTTGGGTGACGGATCCGAACCATTCCGATAGGAGAAGTACGTGGCCGCAGCAAAGAAAGCAGCACCAAAGAAGCGCAAGAAGGCAGCAGCACCAGCTGCACCAAAGAAGCGCCGTAAGAAGGCAGCTGCAGTAGCAGCAGCACCAAAGAAGCGTCGCAAGAAGGCAGCAGCAAAGAAGGCTGCTCCAAAGCGCAAGAAGGCAGCTAAGAAGACAGCTGCAAAGAAGGCAGCTCCAAAGCGTCGCAAGAAGGCAGCAGCTAAGAAGGCTGCTCCAAAGAAGCGCAAGAAGGCAGCAGCTAAGAAGGCTGCTCCAAAGAAGCGCAAGAAGGCAGCAGCTAAGAAGGCTGCTCCAAAGCGTCGCAAGAAGGCAGCTAAGAAGGCAGCAGCTCCAGCAGCAGCTCCAAAGAAGCGCCGCAAGAAGGCAGCAAAGAAGGCTAAGTAAAGCCCTTCAGCTTATTAAAAAAACCCGCCACTTTATGTGGCGGGTTTTTTTATGCAGTTTTTTTCTTTGTACCTGATTACTTTTCCTCAAGTGTTTCTTTACGCAAAGACTCCTCAATACGTTCAAAGATTTCAGCCAGCGTTTGTTGATCACTCTTTGATAAGTGATCCATAAATCGATTGCGAACACTTTCAACATGATCAGGTGCTGCGGCAACAATCGCCTTCCACCCCTTAGGGGTCATCACCGCGAAGTACCCTCTTTTGTCACCTGGGCATGGCTCTCGGCGAACCCAGCCCTCTTTCTCCATCACCTTCATCCGGTGGGATAAACGGGACCGGGATAACAAGGCGTTGGCAGCTAGTTCACTCATTCTCATACTGCGATCAGGGGCATCGCTGAGTTGAACCAAAATTTCATAATCTGGCATCGATAAATCATGGGCATCGAGATCTGTATCCAAGGCCTCAAGAAGACGACGGCTAGCGATGATGTAACGACGCCAAGCCTTCATTTCAGTGGGGTTGAGCCACCTAGGTGCGGTAGCGTTTTCACGTGCCATGAGTGCAGTCTACGGCAAAGGTTGAAGCTTCAACTACTTTTATCACCACTTAAAAAGGAGCACTTCGTGAGTTTGAGTAAAGCTGGTTTGGATTTCACACATAAGGATTCATCTGTTCGACCACAGGATGATTTGTACCGTCACTTCAATGGCCAGTGGCTCAAGACCGCGGTCATCCCCGCCGACCGAGCAACCGATGGTGCCTTCATCACCCTTCGAATCCAATCAGAGGCACGTGTTCGCGAAATCATCGAAAGCGCAACAGGTTCAGATGAGGCGACCAAGATCAGCAATATCTACGCCTCTTTCATGGCAGCAGATGCGGTCAATGTAAAGGGCTGCTCCCCTATCGCTGGTGAATTAGCAGAGGTTGATTCCATTACCTCGCTGAAGGATTTCACATCAACTCTTTCAAAGCTAGAAGCTCGTGGCTTGTCAGGAATTTTTGGAACCTTTATCTATGCCGACATGAAGGATGCATCAACCAACATCATGTATCTGCAACAGGGCGGAATCTCATTGCCCGACGAGGCGTACTACCGCGATGAAAAGTATGCAGATATTCGCACCGCTTATGTGGCCCATGTTGCAAAGATGTTTGAGTTGGCAGGTGTTGCCAATGGTGCAGATTTAGCGGCCAAAGTCATGGCCCTTGAAACCAGTATCGCTAGCCATCATTGGGACCAGGTCAAGGATCGCGATGCGACCCTGACCTACAACAAGATGAGCCGTGCTGAAGTAACCAGTTTGATGTCAGCCTTTGATTGGAACCTGTACTTAACTGATGGCGAAATCCCGGCCGTTGTTTTGGACTCTGTCATTGTCCAGCAGCCATCATTTTTTGAAGGGCTCAATTCGATCTTGGCCGCCTTTGATCCTGAAGCCTGGAAGGCATGGATGAAGTGGCACATCATCAGCGGTGCTGCTCCTTATCTTTCAGATGAGCTTGTCAATGAAAACTTTGCCTTCTTTGGAAAGACCTTGTCCGGAACTCCAGAACTTCGCGAGCGCTGGAAGCGTGCTGTTTCCATGATCGAAGGATCACTGGGCGAAGCTGTTGGAAAGGTCTATGTCCAGAAGTACTTTCCGGCAGAGGCCAAGGCCCGCATGGAAAAGCTTGTTGCTAACTTGATCGAGGCTTACCGCGTCAGCATTAATGAACTTGCCTGGATGAGCCCTGACACCAAAGTGAAGGCGTTAGAAAAGTTAGGCAAGTTCCGTCCCAAGATTGGCTACCCAGATAAGTGGCGTGATTACAGCGCTTTACAGACAACCCCTGATGATCTGTACGGCAATGTGGGTCGGGTTATTAAGTTCCAACGAGATCATGAACTTTCTAAAATCGGAAAGCCTGTCGATCGCGATGAATGGCATATGGCTCCTCAAACCGTTAACGCCTATTACAACCCGGTCATGAATGAGATCGTTTTCCCGGCCGCAATTTTGCAGCCACCATTTTTCGGTTTAGATCATGATGACGCGGTTAACTACGGCGGAATCGGCGCGGTTATCGGCCATGAAATCGGCCATGGCTTTGATGATCAAGGCTCTAAGTACGACGGTGATGGCGCGCTTAATAACTGGTGGACAGATTCAGATCGGGCAGCATTTGAAGAGCGCACTAAGGCGTTAATCGCTCAATACGATGCCTTAAAGCCAGAGGAAGCACCGGATGTAAATGTGAATGGCGCTTTGACGATTGGTGAAAACATCGGTGATCTTGGCGGCCTCACAATCGCTTACAAGGCGTATCAAATTTCATTGGGTGGAAAGCCATCCCCTGTCATTGAAGGCCTTTCTGGCGAACAGCGTTTGATGTTGTCATGGGCACAGGTGTGGCGCGCAAAGGTTCGCCCAGAAGAGATGCGCCGTCGTATCGCAACTGATCCGCACTCACCTGCAGAATTCCGCTGCAATCAGATCGTAAAGAACTTCACTCCGTTCTATGAAGCATTTGGTGTTACTGAAAATGATGCCCTATGGCTTGATGAACAAGCACGAGTTCAGATTTGGTAATACTTTGAGTTTTTCATTTGATATCCAGCACGCCGACAGTAATTCGTTGGCACGTGTTGGAACTATCAATACCCCTCATGGGCCAATTCAAACCCCAGCCTTTATTCCGGTAGGAACAAAGGCAACGGTTAAATCTGTGCTGCCAGAATCCATGAAGGATTTAGGTGCACAAGCTTTGTTATCCAATGCTTATCACCTGTATTTACAACCAGGCTCTGATGTACTGGATGAAGCTGGTGGGCTGGCGAAATTCATGAATTGGCCAGGGCCTACATTTACCGACTCTGGTGGCTTTCAGGTTTTGTCCTTAGGTGTTGGTTTTAAAAAGGTTTTGGCGATGGATGCGCAGACAACACGACATGATGATGTGATCGCTGGCAACAAGGATCGCTTAGCCCATGTCGATGATGAGGGCGTGACTTTCAAGAGCCATCTTGATGGATCGATGCATCGATTTACACCCGAAGTTTCTATGCAGGTACAACATCAAATCGGTGCCGACATCATGTTCGCCTTTGATGAGTGCACCACCTTGCACAACACCCGTCCCTATCAAGAGCTTGCAATGGAGCGCACCTATGCCTGGGCGATCCGCTGCCTGGATGAACATAAGCGATTGACGCAAGAGCGAGTGGGCAAGCCCTACCAAGCACTGTTCGGCGTTATCCAGGGAGCTCAATATGAGGATCTTCGGAAAAAAGCGGCGACAGATCTGGGTTCCATGGAATCCAATGGCCAATCCTTTGATGGCTTTGGAATCGGCGGGGCTTTGGACAAGGGGCAGCTGGGAACAATTGTTTCGTGGGTCAATGAAACCTTGCCGGAAAACAAACCCCGTCACCTATTAGGAATTGGGGCGCCGGAAGATCTCTTTGTTGGCGTTGAAAATGGTTGTGACACCTTTGATTGCGTATTAGCGAGCAGAATTGCACGAACTAGCGCTGTGTACACGATGGAGGGGCGTTTTAACCTGTCTAACAGCCGTTTTAAGAGGGATTTCACCCCCATTGATAGCGAATGTGACTGTTACACCTGTAGGCACTACACACGGGCTTATATGCACCATGTATTCCGCGGAAAAGAAATCCTTTCTGCGACCTTAGCAACGATTCACAATGAAAGATTTATTGTTCGCTTGGTTGATCAGATGCGTCAGGCACTTCTAGATGGAAACTTTGCCGATCTGAAGGCGGATTTCTTGGGCCGATACCTGCACCGCAGCGGACAAGCCAGAGATTAAGGGTTCTTTACAACCTTAGGCAGATTCCAGTTGTACTTGATTGAAAGTTCGCGGACCAGAACCACCACAAGGCCGGCAATCGCCACGACAACAGCTTCATTCAGGTCAAGGGCATCAAGGGCTAAGTAGACAACCGCACCTGATAAACAAGCGGTTCCAATAGTTTCGCGGTGAAGTAGCACGGGCTCTGTCTGGCACATGATGTCGCGGAACAAGCCGCCCGATACCGCACCAACTAATCCAAGAACAGCAGCTGCAACTAATGGCGCATTGTTCGATAGTGCGAATTGAACACTTGAAACCGTTGCAACCGCTAGCCCCAAAGTATCCAGAGACAAAGCAAAACGGCCAACCTCTTGGGTCTTACCCATTGCTACGGTGATTAAAAATGCAGCAATGATGGGCAGGAATAACCAGGGGTATTGAATCCATGGCGGTTGCTCGCCCATAAACAGATTGCGCAAAGTTCCACCAGAAATTGATGCGATCGCTGCGATGAAAAGAATTCCGCCGTAATCCAAACCTTTGCTTGCAGCCACTCGTGCTCCCACCAATGCAAAGGCAAAGGTGGAAACAAGGTCAAGGCCAAAGACCAGTAGGTCTAGATCCATCGAACTTACTTCTTAAGAGCTAAACGAGCCTCGCGACGAATCTTTTGCTCCTTTGGATCTGGCACAGGGACAGCTGAAATAAGGCGCTTGGTGTAATCGTTTTTAGGGTTCTTCAAGATCTGGTCACGATCGCCAACCTCAACAATCAAACCATTTTGCATCACTGCAATTCGGTGAGAAAGGATGTCAACAACAGCCAAGTCGTGAGAGATGAACAAACATGCAAAGTTCAACTTGCCCTGAAGCTCTTGCAAAAGCTCGAGGAAGCGAGCTTGAACAGAAACATCCAAAGCAGATGTTGGTTCATCGGCGATCAAAAGATCTGGAGTAAGGGCAAGTGCACGTGCAATACCTACGCGCTGGCGTTGTCCACCTGAAAGCTCATGTGGGTAACGGTTGCGGTAGCTACGTGGAAGCTCTACTTGGTCCAGGAGATCCTCAACCTTGTGTGCGAGATCGGCACCCTTTGCTAGACCTGCCAAGAACAATGGCTCACCGATTGATTCACCGATTGGAAGGCGTGGGTTGAGTGAAGATGCTGGATCTTGGAAAACAATTCCGGTGTGACGACGGATTGCAAAGAGCTCCTTCTGAGTTGCATGGCTAATGTCCTTGCCAACAATCTCAAGCGAACCTTCCTTGATTGGAAGCAATCCAATTGATGCACGACCAACAGTTGTCTTACCTGAACCTGATTCACCTACGAGTCCCAAGATTTCACCTGGGTAGATCTCAAGATTGATGTTCTTGGCTGCAACAAATGCTGGGATACGTCCACGCTTTGGATATTCAATGGTGACATTATCTAACTTCAATACAGGTGCCGGCTTTGCACTTTCCTTGTACGGAAGTTCGCGCTTCTTTGATGATCCAAGCTTTGGCACAGATCCCAAAAGTTGTTGGGTGTAAGGATGAGTTGGCTTGTTAAAGATTTGATCCGCTGTTCCAGTCTCAACTGTGATTCCATCCTTCATAACAAGGATCTGATCAGCCATATCTGCAACAACACCCATATCGTGGGTAATCAAAAGAATTGCTGAGTTGAGCTTGTCCTTTAAGCCACGCATTAAATCGAGGATTTCAGCCTGAACAGTTACATCCAGCGCAGTTGTTGGCTCATCTGCAACAAGTAAACCTGGATCGCACGCAAGTGCTTGCGCGATCATTGCGCGTTGACGCTGTCCACCTGAAAGTTGGTGTGGGTACTTTTCAATTGATTTTTCTGGATCTGGAATATCTACCAATGTGATGAGCTCTAATGCACGTGCATGTGCCTCTTTTGGACCCATATCAAAGTGGTTACGAAGGGTTTCCATGATCTGGAATCCGATTGTGTAGATAGGGTTCAGAGCGGTCATCGGCTCCTGGAAAATATAAGCAACCTCTTTACCGCGAAACTTGCGAAGAGTAATCGCCTTAGCGTTAAGCATCTCTTGATCCTTAACCTTTACAGATCCAGACATGCGAGCATTTGATGCCAGTAGCGACATCAAACCAAGAGCTGTTGTTGACTTACCTGAACCGGATTCACCAACAATCGCGGTTACCTTTCCTGGCTCTAGCGAAAGGTTCATGCCGATAACAGCTGGGTACCAAACTCCATCTACCCAGAAATCAACATTAAAATCCTTGATCTCTAAGACTGGCTTACTCATTTGGTTGACCCCATCTGTGAGAAACTTGCGGAATGACTAATAGTGAAAAATTCAGACCCGGAAGCGCAATCGCTAGCGGCTGGATTCTTATCGCCTTCTTTGTCGGATTTATTGTTCAAACCCTTTTCTTCGGCGGCGATGTTCTGCTGACCATTGGAGTGTGTGGTGCAGGTGCTTTCGGTTCTTACCTGCTCTTCCTTAAGCCCTTCGTTCTTCTCTTCGATGAGGGCATCAAGATTATTAACCCAACCAAAGAGATCACCGCTACGTGGGATCTGGTTGAGGAGATTGAAACCAAGTACAGCATGTCCATTCAGATTAGAGGCGAGAGTTTCTACGCTTGGGCCGCTCCAGCTCCGAGTGGTCGACACAGTCGAAGAATGCACAGTACTGATCTTCTTCCCGGTACTGATGCTCCGCGTCGTGTGGGTGACTCGCTTAAAAGTGATTCGGGAGTCTGCGCTTACATGGCCAAGATCAGAAAAAAGAACTTCATTCCCGGTGCTGCCAGCGAGTTTGAAATAATTACCGATAACACCGGCTTCTACATTCTCGCAGCATTGATCCTGCTCGGGGCAGCAGCTGTTTTTATCTAGCGAATTAATCATTGGCTTGTGCCAACTTCTTAGCTGTTGCTGAATCTTGACGCTCTTTCTTAGAGATTCGACGACGTTGACGTGGGTCAAAGGCATCGCGCAAACCATCGCCAATAAAGTTAATGCTCAAAGCGATAGAGATAATAAATAGACCTGGATACCAGAAGAGCCATGGACGGGTTGTAAATGAGTCCTGGTACTGGCTAATCAAAAGTCCCAATGAGACATCTGGTGGAACAACACCAAAGCCGATGTAGCTAAGAGCTGTTTCAAGCAAGATCGCACCAGAAAGCAACAATGTCACTGACACGATGATGACACCCACTGCGTTAGGCAGGATGTGCTTAAAGATGATGCGCTTGTTTGTTGCACCAGCAACACGGGCAGCATCGACAAACTCGCGTTCACGAAGAGATAAGAACTCTCCGCGCACTAAACGTGAAAGACCGGTCCATGCAAATAAACCAAGCAATAACGCTAGGAATGTAGCTCCAAGGTTTCCGTAGCGGTAACCGATAACTGATCCGATGATGATTACAGGAATTGTGATCATGAAATCTACAAAGCGCATCAGGATTGCATCCACGCGACCACGATAGAAACCAGCGATTGAACCAACGATTACACCAAGGGTGGCACCAATTCCGCCGATGATCACCATCACGGAGATTGAACGTTGAGTTCCCTTCATCACGAGTGCGAAGAAATCGCGACCAATGTCATCCTGACCAAATGGGTGTGTGCCCATTCCAATTCCTTGTCCACCTAAGAACTTAGGCAACAGCGAAATTGTTGGACAGCCAACTGTGTCATTAGGGCAATCACCAAAACGTAGCTCTGGTAGATCTTCAGGTGTCCAGCGCCACCAACCTGGAACACGCCACACTCCAAATAATCTGAAATCTAAAGCGGTAAATGCCATAACAACAATTGCAATCAAAGTGACAAGTGAAATCACCGCGGCACGGTGACGGAAGAAACGCTTGCGAACAATTTGACCCTGGCTTAAGCCTTCGATCTCTTTGTTTTGGATTGCGTTTTCACCGGATAGAACTTCGGTGGATTCGACGCTAGCTTTTGATTTGCGTGCCATCGTTATGCACCACTTCCTACTCGAATACGAGGGTCTAAGGCTGAATACAGTAAATCTGCGGCGAAGTTAGCTAAGACCGCCATAGTTGCTGTAATAAAGAAGACACCCATCAAAAGATTAAGGTCTTGGCCGCGAATACCTTGCAGCGCCAAAGTTCCCATACCTGACCATGCAAAGACGCTCTCGGTGATAAATGCGCCACCAACAACTCCGGCAAAATCTGCTACCAAGATAGTAGCCATTGGAATCATTGTGTTTCGAAATGCGTGGCGCATAATCACTGTGCGCTCTGATAAACCTTTAGCGCGTGCGGTACGGATGTAATCCTGATTAAGAACTTCAAGCAGTGTTCCGCGAGCGAAACGAATGTATCCAGCAAAGCCGATCAAGGTCAGAGCTAAAGTTGGCAAGAATAAGTGGGTAACAACATCCAGGCTTGAAATCCAGAAATCGCTGGTATCGAGCAGGTCATTTCGCTGGCCAACGGTTGGGACTGGGCGATAGTTAATCGCATCCGTCTCCATGTATGGCTTCCAGGTCTGCATGTACTTATCAATAATGACAAGGCTTGCTGAAAGGATCGCGGTGATGATGGTTGTACGAACAATTGGAGCACGATCAACCTTTGAAAAAGCTAATCCAATAAACACCGCTGTTGTGATCAAAACACATGCCATCAAAAAGACGCTGAGTGAACCTGGGTAGTTATCAAAAACCCAGTTAACTGGGTAGAAGGCCACGACTGAGAGTCCGGCCATTGTTAATGATGCTCGCAAGGCTGCCTTATTAATAAGTCCAACTGAAAGTTGGGTAACACCAAAAGCAATTCCAATTGATAAAAGTAGAACGACGATTGGTCCCAATGATGGGTTAAGCAACCAACCAGTAGCACCTAAGATTGCGACTAAAGAGCTGGAGCCAACAAAGGCAACCGCGTATGAAGTCCAGAAGGTCTTTCTTGAGCCACCGATAACAGAGGCCCAGAACAAACCACTCACAAGACCAATTCCAATAATCCAATTCATTGGGATTTGGGGTTCGCGTAAAAAGTTATTGAATGAGATCGCTAGGTACTCCTTCAGAAGTACGGCAACCCAGAACACTGGAAGTGAGAAAAGTAAGAAAGCGATAAATGTCATTGAGTAGTCAAAGCGGCTGTACTGACGAAGCGCTGTAACAATACCGATCATGATTCCGAGAATCGCCGCAAGTAATGTTGCCGCTGCGACAAGGCGCAATGTAACTGGCAGGGCTAGAGCAAGGGAATCGACAACCGCTGATCCATCGCGGCCCATTCCAAAGTTTGGATTTCCAACAAAAACACCCAGTACACCTTTGAGCCAGAGGAAG
>JBDLUF010000043.1:0-9491 GCA_039805445.1 Actinomycetota bacterium
ACCAAGGCGGCGACCTTCTGCATGGTAATTGGCAATTGTGTCCTCATTATGAATCGCGCTAATTAAACGCTCGTATGCAATAAATAGCAGAGCCATGCCTGGAGCTTCATAGATTCCGCGGCTTTTTGCTTCGATAATTCTGTTTTCAATCTGGTCAGCCATTCCGAGACCATGACGTCCACCAATTGCGTTGGCTTCCTTCATTAAATCAACAACATCATCAAAGGAATTGCCATTGATTGAAACAGGACGACCTTGATTAAAGGTGATCTTTACATCCTCTGTGTCAATCTTTACAGCTGGATCCCAGAATCGAACTCCCATTATTGGCTGGACTAGCTCAACTGAGGTATCGAGATTTTCAAGGCTCTTTGCTTCATGTGTAGCACCCAAGATATTTGCATCTGTCGAGTACGCCTTTTCAGTGCTGTCACGGTATGGAAGACCGTGTGCAACCAACCATTCAGACATCTCTTTACGCCCACCGAGTTCGGTAACGAAATCCTGATCAAGCCATGGCTTGTAAATTCTCAAGTTTGGATTTGCTAGTAAGCCGTAACGATAGAAACGCTCGATGTCATTACCTTTATAGGTAGAGCCATCGCCCCAGATTTCAACTGAATCCTGGTGCATCGCACGAACCAACATTGTTCCTGTTACTGCACGACCCAATGGCGTGGTGTTGAAATATTGCTTTCCACCAGAGCGAATATGGAAAGCTCCACACGCGATCGCTGCAAGACCTTCTTCAACTAATGCACTTTTGCAATCAACTAGGCGTGAAATCTCTGCGCCATATTCCTTCGCGCGGCCTGGAACTGAATCAATATCTGGCTCGTCATATTGACCAAGATCTGCCGTGTAAGTGCACGGAACAGCGCCCTTATCACGCATCCAGGCAACGGCTACTGAAGTATCGAGACCGCCAGAAAAAGCAATTCCAACCTTTTCACCAACTGGAAGGGATGCGAGGACCTTTGACATGTCCTAAGTCTAACGGATGTTGAGAGTCGAAAGTTTCTTCTCTAAGGCAGGCTTAACACCCCATTGAGCGGTCATTTCACAGTATCTATCAATATCTATCTGCTCTGGCTTTGCATCAGTCTTGACTGCGCGAATCATCAAATTGCGTGGAGTGTGTTCTCCCGCAACAAACTCAATTACTTCAACGCGATATCCGACGAGGCGTAACAGCTGTGCTCTTAAAGAATCAGTTAGAAGATCACCTAAACGTTCCTTCATTAACCCAAACTTTGTAATTGCGCCCCACGGTTCTGGTGCTGCATCAATTTGCCTTTGAATGTCGTGGTGGCAGCACGGTGCTATAAGAAGAAGCTTAGATCCCCCATCAACCGCCCAAGCGATCGCATCATCAGTAGCGGTATCACAGGCGTGTAGTGCAATAGCGATATCTGCTGTCTCTGAAGTTGTTTTCGAAATCTCTTCGGCTTTGAATTTAATAGTCTTCGTGATTCCCAGATTCTCAGCGATCGTATTGTTGCGATCTCTAGACTCTGCACGAACATCTATACCAGTGACAACAACTGGAATTCCAGAATTGATCAAAAACTGATGGGCTGCAAAAGTGAGGTAGGCATGTCCACATCCAAGATCCGTAATGCGAAGTGGATTTTCCGAAGTTGGCTTATGTATTTGCCCCGCCTCAATGGCCGCATTAAGTGCTGGCGATAACAGTCGTAAAAATTCTTCTACCTGTTTGTACTTATCTTGACGAGAAGGCTTGATAACTCCCTTTGCATCTGCGATTCCGACTTCACGTAAGAATGGATCGTTGGAATCTAACAGTCTTTCTTTTTTCTTATCGTGCGAAAGATTTTGCTCTGACTGGCGCTTTTCAGTGTGTACCTGAGCATCTCCACTTTTGGTAACTCTTATCGAATACGCCTCATCGGTGCTCTCCACCATGATATTTGCGTAGCCACTTATAAGAAGTTGATCCACCTCAACCATAGAAGGCAAGAGATTCTTAGTAGTTGTGGCACGACCATCATTTTGCATTAGTTGCAGATGTAAAACTCCTTTGATTTCGACCAATCTAATATCGATACGTTCAAAATCCACCATCATGTTTCGTCTGCGACCTGAAAGCACGGCACGTACGAAGGAATCTGCATTTAGAATCCTGGAACTTGCTTGTGCCAGCGCTTCTTCGAGATTTAGCTGCATGGCAAGTTTTCGAACTCAGCAGCAAAATCATTGGATTTCATAGACCAAGTGTATCTCTCTGTATAAACGTTATAAAAGCGAAATAAAGCAGGGATAGTTGCATCCCTTTTACATTGATTTGGTTTTAGCCTATCCGTAGCCTGACACCATGAAATCATCACCGTGGTGGAAAGAAGCGACGATTTATCAAATCTATCCGCGCTCTTTCTTTGATAGTAATGGTGATGGTGAGGGTGATCTAAAGGGCATTTCGTCCAAGTTGCACTATGTTCAAGAGTTAGGTGTAGATGCAATTTGGTTAAGCCCGTTTTATACATCTCCTAATAAAGATGGTGGATATGACGTAGCCGATCCTCGTGATGTGGATCCGCGCTTTGGAAACCTGGATGATGCCAAAAAATTAATCGAGATTGCACATTCACTTGGTTTAAAAGTTTTAGTAGATGTTGTCCCAAACCATTTTTCAGATCAACACGTGTGGTTTCAGCAGGCTCTAAAAGCTGTACGTGGCTCTGCTGAACGTGCTCGCTTTCATTTCTATGATGCTAACGAGGATGGATCTCCCCCAAATAACTGGATCTCTCTTTTCGGCGGTCCTTCATGGACGCAAGTAGAAGATGGACAATATTACTTACATCTTTTCGATTCATCACAGCCAGATTTGAATTGGGATAACCCTGAAGTTGCGAGTGATTACGAAGTTACATTGCGTTTCTGGTTAGATCTTGGTGTTGATGGATTCCGCATCGATGTCGCACACGGATTAGTGAAAGAAAACTTGCTAACTAACCATCCGGATCCTCAAGGAATTAGTGATGCTTTGCGTCTTGATGTTTCGATGGATCCAGAGGTTCGATATGCACTTCTTCCAACCGTCCCTTATTTTGATCGTCAAGGCGTGCATGAGATTTATCGTAAATGGAGAAAGCTTTTTGATTCATACAAAGATCGTGAAATCATGGCGGTTGCAGAGGCGTGGGTGCATCCTCCGGTAAATGCAACTCGATACGTTCGAAGCGATGAGCTTCATCAAGTCTTTAACTTCGATTTACTGGACGCACCTTTCAAATCTGACTTTCTTTATGGCGTGGTAACTCGTTCTATTGAACTTATGGATTCGGTCGGCGCACTTCCTACTTGGGCATTAAGTAATCACGATTCGCCACGCGTTGCTTCTCGTATCGGAGAAGTTCAAGCGCGTGCACTTGCACTATTTGTGATGGCATTGCCTGGCTCTTGTTATGTATTTGCTGGCCAAGAACTTGGTTTACCAGATGGTGAAATTCCAGATAGCTCTCGACAAGATCCGATCTATTTCAGAACAAAGGGAGCACAAAAGGGTCGTGACGGTGCACGAGTTCCACTTCCTTGGAGCGGTGACTCAGCACCATTTGGATTTACAACAGGAAAGCCATGGTTACCGCTGACCGACAAATGGAAAGAGCTCACAGTAGATAAGCAGAGCACTGATCCAAAGAGCACCTTGAATCTATATCGCAATGCGTTAAAACTTCGTGCAGATCACCTGACCACACAAGGATCAATCACTTGGCTGGAGTCGCCAGAACATGGCACAAAGAGTTCCTCATTGCTGGCTGTTCGTCGAGGAAATGTTTCGATTTATATGAATCTCTCAGATTTGCCGGTTGAGGTAGAGATCACGGGCAAGTTGCTGATTATGAGCGCAGGAACAGTTGATGGTCGGGATGGAAAGATGACGATTCCCGCCGTTTCAACTATCTGGGTACATCACTAACTGACACAATACCGCCATGGAATCTACGACTACATGGCTAATAACTCTGGGTGTTCTCTCGCTGGTAATTGTCTTTGACTTAACTCTTGCGATTATCCGCCGCAATAAAGAGACAACAATGACAGAGGCAGGAATCTGGACCGTTATATATGTAGCCGCAGCGATTGCATTTGGAATCTTGATGCCAAACTGGACTACAGACCCAAATGCTCAGAAAGAGTTTTTTGCTGGATGGTTAACTGAGTACGCACTTTCAGTCGATAACATCTTTGTTTTCGTCATCATCCTGAGCAGACTGCAGGTAGAAAAGACTAAGCAACAACTAGTGCTGCTGCTTGGAATCATTATTGCTTTGGTACTACGTGGTGGATTTATTGCTGCCGGTAGCGCAATCATTGAAAAGTTCTCAGGTGCTTTCTTTGTGTTTGGTGCGTTCCTAATCTTTACCGCATATCGCTTGTTGGTTGAGGATGAAGGCGAAGAGGAGTGGAAGGAAGATCGAATGATCACCTTCCTGCGTTCCAAGGGTGCGACAACCTTTGTTATCGCTCTTGTTTCTCTAGGATTTACCGACCTTGTCTTTGCTTTGGATTCAATTCCTGCGATCTTTGGAATCACACGCGATCCATACATCGTTGTCTGTGCAAACATCTTTGCGCTGATGGGCCTACGCCAGCTGTACTTCTTATTGCAAGGTTTACTACAGCGCCTGGTCTACCTATCCAAGGGACTTTCCTTCATCTTGGCATTTATCGGCTTTAAGATGTTTATCGAAGCCTTCCATGGCGTTGGAATCCACGAGATTGCAGGGGTGGAACTTCCACACGTTCCAATTGAGGTCAGCCTTTTTGTCATCGTTGCAGCGCTAACAGTCACCGCTGTGGCAAGTCTTACAGCAACACGAAAGGATGGAAGCGAGATCGTTTAGATCTCTGTTTTCATCTTTCGTAAGGTGTCACGGTTGTAATCCTTAGCTTTCTCATGGATTTTTCTGATCTGCAATGCAAAAGCTTTAATTGCAGCATCAAAAGCAGCTAGATCATTGAACTCAGCAGCCTCGGCTCGTATCAATGGTCCTGCGCCATGTGTAGTTAAAACTACTTTGTGATTGTGCTTTCCCTGATGGGGATTTGCTTCGTGAAGAACTTCAACTTCGACGCGATCGATGACAACACTAAATCGCTCCATGCTGTTGAGTTTTTCAGTTGCGATATCTTTGAAATCTTCTGCTAAATCTGCGTGACGTGTATGAATTTGTATCTTCATACTAAAAGGGTAGTACTAACACCACCGCTGTCGCTAGGGCTGCAAGAAGAAAAGATTTTCCAAGGATTACAAGCGCGGTCTTGCGATCTGCAGCTCGGTCTTCCTTGCTTGCAACGCGTTTAATGTCACCCATCTTGCCCACGTTAAAGGTTCCGGCAAAGCCATAGGCTAGACAAAACTTAGAACGCGACTGCACAAAGCCAACAGATGCAACCATCAAAGGAAAAAAGATACCTAAACGAATTTCAGTTGGGGTGTCTACCGTCGAAAAAGTTAACAAAGTTACAGCTGTGAAAAACAAACCAACAAGTGCAACTAACTGCCTTCTGCGAATCTCACCCTTGCCGATATTGCAACTACCGGGAATGTATTGAACCTCAGGCATCTTCAAATTCATCTTCATCGACCCAGGTATCGGCAACTGACTCATCTTGATGCTCTACCCATGACAAGAAGGTAGCGACAGCACGAAATGCCAGCACCGTCACAGTTAGCGCTGCGAAGGTTCGACGAATGGCTTTGAACATAGGATAAAAATACTCGGTATTGCTGAAAAAATCTCTATAAAGAGCCGAGAGCTTGTTCGATGTCCTGCCAAATATCCTCGACATGCTCACAACCAACTGAAAGTCGAATTAATTGCTCTGGAACTGATGGGCTTTCCAGTGCCCAGCGGCGTCGGCGCTCCCACAAAGACTCGATGCCACCAAGACTGGTTGCGTGCGCAATTAAACGAGAAGACTCGCACACCTTCTCTGCTTGCTCAGCGGTTCCATCAACTTCAAAGGAGATAACCGCACCAAATCCTGGGTAGCGAACCTTGGTGATCTTTGCATGAGACTGAAGACGAGCAACTAGTTGCTGAGCATTTTTCTCAGCTGCTCTAAATCGCACTGGGAATGAACGAATGCCGCGCAGAGCAAGCCAGGCTTCAAAGGGTCCAGGGATAGAACCATTGAATCGACGAGCTTCTTCTAGGCGCTTAAACAAAGCTGGATCAGAAATAGAAAGCGAGCCAAGAACAACATCACTATGACCTGCTAAAAACTTAGTTACAGAATGCATCACGATATCTGCACCCATAGATAAAGGTTTTTGAACCAATGGTGTTGCAAAGGTGTTATCAACACCAACGCCGATTGTTAATTTCTTGGCCGCTGAAATAAGTGCGGGAAGATCGGCAAGATCAAGACATGGGTTAGTTGGAGATTCTAGCCACAACAATGCAGCGCCCTTCATCGCACCAACAACTTCTTCGGTGTTTGTAATATCTACAAAACGTACTTCGAGTCGTCCTGATGCATGATGTTGATTGAGCAATCCCATTGTTCCGCTGTAACCCTGATTAGATGCGACAACTGGTGCACCGATCGGCAGGATTGAAAAGACCGCGCTAATTGCAGCCATTCCTGATGAGAAGGAAAGAGTTTCGCCGCCCTCTAATTGCGATATTGCGGTTTCTAATGCGCTCCAACTTTCATTTCCGTAGCGACCATAACCAACGGGCCCACCTGCATGATAAGTAGAAGAGAAAATTAAAGGAGGATTCAATGATGCATCAGGTGCAGCTTCAGGACGTCCTGCTGTAATCGCTGATGTTTCAGGGTGAAGACTCATAGCCGAAGTCTAATTGTTAGAAAGGATTGCCATAGCCGCATTATGGCCAGGAATTCCGCTTACTCCCCCGCCTCGGACCGCGCCTGCGCCACAGATGAAGATGCGTCGGTCATCGGTTTCAACTCCCCATGATTCTGGTGTTCCATCCTCGCGGAATGGCATCGATAGATCTTTGTGGAAGATATTGCCGCGTGGAAGTGAGATCGCTTCTTCAATGTCTAACGGAGTTTTGACCTCAATCGCTGCAATCACATCTTCGATTGGTTCAGCTAAGTACTCATTCAATGATGCCAAAGCTGATTTTAGTGCTGCATCACGTGCTAAATCATTATCTGCATCAAACAAAGAGGCTGGTGTATGTAAACCAAAGAGGGTCAAGGTTTGATAACCAGCATCTTGCAGCTCCTCACTTAAAATTGATGGATCAGACAATGTGTGGCAGTACATCTCGATCGGCATCTTTGCTGGCATTACGCCAGCTTGTGCATCGGCAAAAACAGATTCAAATTGCGAGAAGGTTTCATTGGCGTGGAAGGTTCCAGCAAATGCAAGACGTGGATCAATTCCGGATTTAAGCTGTGGCAATCTCTTGAGCAAAATGTTTATCTTCATCTGTGATCCATCAAGGCTCTTGGGCGGCGTTGTACTTCGAAGTTTTGCTAATACTTGCGGAGCAGCATTAGAAAGAAGGTAGTCACCCTTTACAACCTCACCTGATTCAGTCGAAACTTCAACTCCGTCATCAGTTGAGATAACTCTTGTTGCTTTTGAATTAAGTGATATCTCGACTCCACTGTCTGTAGCAACTCTCAATAACTCTTTGACAAGTGCGCCCATACCGCCCTTTGGAACTTTCCATTCGCCGGTTCCATTACCCATCAGGTGGTACAAGAAACAGATGTTGGCTTGCAGATCAAAGGCGGAGGCAAAGGTTCCAATGAGTGCATCTGTAAGAACGACTCCACGCACCACATCGTTGCTAAATCGTTCAGTTATAACTTTGCCAATTGGATCCTCAACCAAGTACTGCCAGATTGGATCAAGATCGATCTGTTTTTTTAATTCACTTCGAGTTTTTAAAGGTTCCAGCAGGGTTGGTGCAATTCTTTCTGCAAACTGGGCAACTTCTGCATAAAAATCCTGCCAGGCCTGCCCTTCATGCCCAGATGGATCTAACTCATTAAATGATTGTGCAGTTCGTTCATCCCATAACCTAGAAACATACAAACCCTTAGTGTCTCCGTATGGTGTGTAACTTGAAACTTCGCGAGAAACGCATTCAAAGGACAAGCCTAAGTCTTGAACAATCTTGTCTGGTAACAATGCAATTAGGTACGAATATCTAGATAGGTTTGCATCAAATTGCGGAAAGGTTCGCACACTTTGCGTAGCTCCGCCTATTTCAGGGTTCGCCTCCAGAATTCTCACTGATTTGCCGGCCCGAGCTAAGTAAGTGGCAGCGACTAAACCATTGTGCCCGCCGCCAATAATGACGACTTCATATTTCTTCCTGTGCATTTAAATCGCTCGTGCGATGCGATGAATTGCTTCAGTAATAATTGTTGGGCTTGTTGCAAAGTTGAGGCGAACATATTGAGAGCATTGCTTTCCATATGTATGTCCCGCATTAAAAGCGACGCGACCCTTTTCCAGAAGGGTGATTGATGGATCTTCTCCCAAATTAAGCGCTTCAAGATCTAACCAGGCCAAATAACTGTTATCAGGAATGTGATACCTAACCGATGTAAGTTGAGAACTCAACAACTCTTTAATCATGTGTCGGTTATGGTCAAGATTTTCAATGACCGAGTCCAGCCACACTTCACCCTCAGCAAATGCGATTGCAGTTGCAAATCCACCTAGAAGAGAGGCTCGATAGTGAACCGCAATAGGCATCTCACTTAAGCGCTTATTGATGGCTTCATTTTGTGAAACGATGATTGCGCACTTAAGGCCTGCGATATTCCAACCCTTTGAAGCAGCGGTGACAGTTACTGAAACCGCCTCGGCATCTGCGCCAAGGTTCAATACTGGAGTAAAGCTCTTGCCCTTAAATGTAAGTGGCGCATGGATTTCATCACTAATGATTAAAACTTGGTAGCGCTTAGCAAGAGCTACCAAACGAAGTAGCTCCTCTTTGCTATAGATGCGCCCCAATGGATTGTGAGGGCTGCATAGAAGGTGAACTTTTATCCCTGATGCGTAGGCTTTTTCAATCCCATCCCAGTTAATTTCCCATGGGTTTGCTGATTCATCACCTGTTCGCTCAAATGGAACATCTACTAAATTTAACTTTGTTTCATTAATCCAGTTATAGAAGTTGTGATAAACGGGAGAGCTCAAAAGAATTGAATCACCAGGCTTTGTAAAGACTCGCAAAATTTCAACTACAGCAACACCGACATCAGTTGCAGCACGTACCTGCAGCGGATCAACCTCCCAATTCCAACGAGTGCCGGCAAAGTGTGCAAAACCTTTGCCTAATTCTGGAATAGAACCAAGGTAACCAAGATCAGATTTGGCAACCATTTCAGATAACAAATCACGAATTGGTTGGGCAACTGGGTAATCCATCTCAGCGACAGGTAGTGGAAGAACATCAGAGGCAAAGCCACGCCACTTTTCACTGCGATGGGTCTGGAGTTCTGCCAAATTAGGCGCTGAG
>JBDLUF010000044.1:0-9431 GCA_039805445.1 Actinomycetota bacterium
TCTTAGGAATCTTTGGTCAAGGTGTTTTAGGTGGCATCACAGTGTTAACTGATTTGCACCCGCTACCAGTTGCCGGACATTTGATTCTCTCCATCATTTTAATTGCAGGGGCGACATCTTTGCGTGCGCAACGCTTTGCACCCAAGGTTGCAGAAACATCTACATCTCTTACCAAGAAGATCGCATCGGTACATGTGTTCACCTCATTTGCCGTAATAGTTTTAGGAACCCTTGTGACTGGCTCGGGACCTCATGCAGGAGATGAGAAAGCTCAGCGTTTTGGTTTTGATATCCAAACAGTTGCATGGATCCACGCAGATGTGGTCATCTTTCTTTTAGGTACAACCTTTGCCTTCTTTGTGGCAACAGGTACAAGTGTGGCAACTAAGCGCCGCGTAAAAATATTTACCGTCATTGCACTTGCCCAAGGTGCTATCGGTTACATCCAGTACTTCACCGGAATACCAGAGGTACTAGTCGCAGCACATTTATTGGGAGCAACCTTGGTATGGATCGCAGCGTGGCGAGTTTGGTTATCTGTAACAACTAGGAATGGATAAAGAATGAGCGCAATAACTGGGTGGACAGAACTCGATGATCAAGTAGTCGCGCATGCACGTGCCTTAGCTGCGGATGCGGTTCAAAAGGTTGGCAATGGCCACCCAGGAACTGCAATGTCACTTGCGCCAGTTGCCTACACATTGTTTCAGCGCCATCTCATTCATGATCCCTCAGATCCACAATGGTTAGGTAGAGATCGCTTTATCCTCTCCTGCGGTCACTCCTCATTAACCCTTTACATTCAACTGTATTTAAGTGGTTATGGCTTAGAGATGAAGGATCTAGAGAGCTTTAGAACATGGGGCTCACTCACGCCTGGTCACCCAGAGTTTGGTCATACCGCTGGTGTTGAAATGACAACTGGTCCACTAGGTCAAGGTGTTGCAACCGCTGTTGGTATGGCGATGGCGGCGCGATATGAGCGCGGATTACTGGATCCCGATGCACCTGCTCAGCAATCAGTATTTGATCACTCTATTTGGGTGATTTGTTCAGATGGAGATTTACAAGAGGGTGTGAGCGCAGAGGCAAGCTCATTAGCTGGAACACAAGAGCTTGGAAACTTAAATGTAATTTATGATGACAATCGCATCTCAATCGAAGGCGATACGCATAACGCATTTACTGAAGATGTTTCAGCGCGCTACCGTGCCTACGGCTGGCATGTTATTGATGTTGCAGCAGCTGCAAATGGAAATGTCGATGTTGCAACACTTGATGCCGCGATGGTTGCTGCGAAGAAGGAAAGCAGCAAGCCAACTTTGATTCGTATGAAATCTGTTATTGCATGGCCTGCACCTAAGGCACAAGGAACCGCTGGTTCACATGGTTCTGCATTGGGAGAAGATGAAATTAAGGCGACCAAGGTTGCACTTGGATTAAATCCAGATCAGAACTTTGCAATGCCAGCTGATGTGTTAGCGCATGCACGATTGGTAAAGGATCGCGGCGCACAACTTCGCGCCCAGTGGAACACAAAGTTTGAAAGCTGGAAGGTAAGTAACCCAGATAAGGCAACATTATTGATTCGATTGCAAACTCGTTCATTGCCTGCTGGTTGGGATGCGCAACTTCCGGTATTTGCTCCCGGAAAAGATGTTGCAACACGTGCAGCTTCTGGAGATGTAATCAATGCAATTGCAGCTGTCTTGCCAGAGTTTTGGGGAGGATCGGCAGATCTTGCTGGCTCTAACAACACCAGCATTAAGGGTGGCGGTTCATTTCTGCCCGCCAGTAGCGCCATTGATGGGGCTAATCCATATGGACGAATCATTCACTTTGGAATTCGCGAACATGCGATGGGTTCCATTCTCAATGGAATCACTTTGCATGGCTTGACCCGTTCCTTTGGGGGAACCTTTGCTGTCTTTAGTGATTACATGCGCCCAGCGGTACGACTTGCTGCGTTAATGAATATTGCAACCACATTTGTGTGGACACATGATTCGATCGGTGTTGGCGAAGATGGTCCAACACATCAACCAATCGAACACTTCGCAGCGCTACGTGCGATTCCTGGCTTTGATGTCATCCGGCCAGGTGATGCAAATGAGGTAACTGAGGCGTGGAAGAAGATCATTACCCGTGGAAAAGCATGCGGAATCTTGTTGTCACGACAAAACTTGCCGGTCTTTGATCGCACTCAATGCGAATCAGCATCAGGTACAGCACAGGGTGCATACATTTTGAAGGATTTACCCAATCCAAAGGCGATCTTGATCGCGACCGGTTCAGAGGTTTCATTGGCAATTGATGCCCAGACCGCACTTGCTGCCGAAGGGATCAATGTTCGCGTTATCAGCGCACCATGTCTTGAGTGGTTTGCTGAACAGGATCAAAGTTACAAGGATTCAGTGCTCTCCCCTGGTGTTGTAAAGATCAGCATCGAAGTTGGAATCGCACAAGGGTGGCGCGAGCTAATCGGTGATTCCGGTGTAGCAATCTCACTTGAACATTACGGAGCTTCAGCTGATGCCAAGCGTTTGTTTAAAGAGTTTGGTTTCTCAGTTGATAATGTTGTGGCACAAGTAAAGAAGGCGATCTAATGTCGGTTCAGAAAGTTTCTGCCGCTGGCACCTCAATTTGGCTGGATGATTTATCCCGCGCCAAGATCACATCAACTGAGGCCCACGCACTTCCTGCGCGTATCAAAAACAGCGGCGTTGTTGGAGTAACTACCAACCCAAGTATTTTCAGCGCTGCTATCAGCGGGGCTGCTGAATATGCAGCTGATATCGCGGCGATGAAGAGTGCGACTGTTGATGAGGTAGTAAAAAAGCTAACTACCGATGATGTTCGCCAGGCTTGCGAGCTCTTTACCTCTCTTTATCAAGCAACACATGGTGTTGATGGACGCATAAGCATTGAAGTTGATCCCCGATTAGCCCATGACACTGAAGGAACAATCGCCGCCGGAAAAGAGCTGTGGTCAATTATTGATCGTCCCAATGTAATGATCAAAGTTCCTGCAACTTTAGAAGGATTGCCTGCGATCACCGCTTTAATCGCTGCAGGAATTAGCGTCAATGTCACCCTGATTTTCTCTATCAAGAGATACGGCCAGGTGATTGAGGCGTATATGAAGGGTATTGAGCAGTGCGAAGATCCAACACAGGTGCATTCAGTTGCCTCCTTCTTTATTAGCAGAATTGACTCATCCATTGATGCGCTTTTGAAGAAGAACACATCACCGGAGGCTGCAGCTCTTCTTGGAAAGGCTGCTATTGCAAACGCTCATCTTGCCTACCAACTATTCGAAGAAAAGTTTGCTTCAGATCGTTGGAACTCACTTGCCAGCAAGGGCGCACATAAGCAGCGTCCGTTGTGGGCTTCAACGGGGGTAAAGGATCCTGCGTATGAAGACACCCGCTATGTCGTTGAGTTAATTGCGCCTGACACCGTCAACACAATGCCGCAATCCACCCTTGATGCATTGATTGATCATGGCGTTGTTCGTGGCAACACGATCACTGGTAACTATGCAGAAGCGGTTGAAGTATTGAAGGCCTTATCTGCATTAGGGATTTCACTAGACGATGCAACAACTGAGTTAGAGATAGATGGCGTTAAGAAGTTTGCCCAAGCATGGGATGAGCTACTCGAGAATGTAAAGGCTGCGCAACAAGGATGATTTCAATTAAAGGTAATGCTGTATCAAAGATCGATCGCTCCTCTGAAAAATACAAAGCGCTACAGGCTTTCCATGAGCGTTTGAAGAGCAAGGACTCCACTATATGGGGTCCACAGGCACAAGCTGAGGCTTCGATCCGCATGAACTGGATCGATCTACCTGAAGGCTCTCGAGACCTGCTGGCGCAATTTGATGCACTTGCCGCAAAGCACCGAGATGAGAGCAATGTGATTTTGTGTGGAATGGGTGGCTCATCACTTGGTCCTGAAGTAATTGCCCAAACATTTTCTAAGAGTTTATTTGTTCTAGATTCAACCGATCCTGATTACGTTGCACACGCATTGAATGTTGATTTAGCAAAGAGCGTCGTCGTCGTTAGCTCCAAGTCAGGTTCAACAATTGAAACCGCATCTCAACGCGCTCTCTTTGAAGGTGCTTTTAAGGATGCGGGATTAAATCCAATTGATCACATGGTCTTTGTAACCGATCCTGGCTCACCGTTAGATAAGCAGGTTCGAGAAAGTGGCTTTACCGTCGTTAACGCCGATCCACATGTAGGCGGACGATTTAGCGTATTGAGTCCATTTGGATTGGTGCCAGCTGCATTAATCGGAGTAGATGTATCGGTCTTGCTCGACAATGCAAGTGATACCAAGAAAGCCTTCTTTGCTGACTCGCAACAGATGTGCGATATCGCCTATCTGTTGTCTTATATCTCTGATCAATATGTTGCATACACAGATGAAGGCTCTGGAATGCCTGGTCTGAGCGATTGGATCGAGCAGTTAGTTGCTGAATCAACTGGCAAGAACCAATTGGGACGTCTGCCAGTTGTAGCTGAAACCGCACACAATGGTCGTGAAGGAAATGCATTCACTATCGCATTTGCAGGAAACGCTGATCTAGTTGTCGAGGGTGATTTAGCATCACAATTTATTGTGTGGGAGTGGGTAACGGCGCTGGTTGGTGCAGCCCTTGCGATTGATCCCTTTAACCAGCCAAATGTAACTGAGGCGAAGGAACAAACCTCAGCGCTACTCAATGAATGGAAGGGTATTACCCCAACATTTACTCCAGATCTTAAAGATGGTGCGGTTGAGATTTTTGGTGCTGGAAAGAATGCAACTGATGCGCTTTCTCATTTGATTTCGCAGATTCCTGAAGATGGTTACATCGCAATCATGGCCTACCTTGATCGCAAGGATGATGCCGCCGTTGCAGAGCTTCGTGCAATTCTTGCTGATAAATCTGGCCGACCAGTTACCTTTGGTTGGGGTCCTCGTTTCTTACACTCAACAGGACAGTTTCATAAAGGTGGACAGCAAAACGGAGTCTTCCTGCAGATTACTGGTGAGGTAAAGAAGGACATAGCAATCCCTGGACAGAGCTACGGTTTTGCAACTTTGGTTGCAGCCCAGGCTTTAGGTGATGGAAAAGCGCTGGCTTCAAGAAAATACCCACTGCTTCGATTCAATCTTTCGAACCGTGCAATGGGTATCTCTGAATTACTAGATGCTGCTAAATCTCTTTAAGATTTACTCTTCATCATCTCCGCGAAGTTTGCGCAAAGCCTCTTCTAGAAGTTTTTCGCCCTCAGCATCTGTACGACGCTCCTTTACATAGGCAAGGTGGGTCTTGTACGGCACATTTACTTCTGGGCTAGGCGGATTGTTGCGATCGCGACCTGCTGGGTAACCACACTTTGGGCAATCCCATTCAGCTGGAATAACAACTGTCTCTTCTACAGCAAATGAGGGACGAACTTCATGTCCATTTGCGCAAAAGTATGAAACATATGCGCGAGCGATTGAATCGCCACGCTCTGCCTCGCCCATTGGGCCTGCGCCAACACGACTTCCGCGAATTGCACTTGCCATGCGTATCCCCTTGTTTTACTTGCTAAATGGATTAAAAAATTATTACTTAAGAACGAGCGAAAGTGCGACAACTAGTGCAAACCACAGTCCACCAGCAACGATTGTGATGCGATCAAGGTTGCGCTCTACAACAGATGATCCGCCGTAGTTAGATGAGATACCGCCACCAAATAGATCGGATAGGCCGCTTCCCTTGCCCTTATGGAGAAGAACCAAAAGGATCATCAAGACGCTGGTAATAACAAGTGCAATTGAGAGAGCTAGTTTCACTTTTCTTAAACTCCTAGTTCGTAGAGGGTAAGGATACCCGCCTGAAGGGGGTAATGCTTACTCCGTCACCGCGTGGAATTTAACGATCTTGGCCAATTCCTCAGGATCTAGGCTCGCTCCGCCGATCAGGGCGCCATCAACATCTGGCTTCTTCATGATTTCAACGATGTTGGAGGACTTCACTGAACCGCCGTACAAGATGCGCATATTTGCTGCGATCTCTGGTGAGCCGATGCTTTCAATCTCTTCACGGATCGAAGCACAGACCTCTTGAGCATCTTCTGGCGTTGCAGTCTTACCGGTTCCGATTGCCCACACTGGTTCGTAGGCGATAACAATCTTCTTGAGCTCTGGCTTTGTAAATCCTTCAAGTCCTGCACGAATCTGGCGGATCACATGGCTTACATGTGTTCCAGCTTCGCGAATAGCTAGCTCCTCGCCGACACAAAAGATTGGTGTGATCTCATTAGCAAGTGCCGCCTTAATCTTTCGATTAATCAGCGCATCTGATTCGCCGTGAATTGCACGGCGCTCTGAGTGACCAATTACTACATAGGTGCAACCAAGCTTGGCAAGCATTGAACCCGAAATGTCTCCCGTAAAGGCTCCACCGGTTTCAGGTGAAAGATCCTGTGCGCCATATTGAAGACGCAAGCGATCTCCATCAACCAAGGTTTGAATTGAACGAATATCTGTAAATGGTGGAATGACCGCAACATCAACAGCGTCATAATCCTTGTCATCGAGACCGTAAACCAGCTTCTGAGCAACTGCAATCGCCTCAAGGTGATTGAGGTTCATCTTCCAGTTTCCTGCCATTAATGGTTTACGCATCGTTGCTCCTCTGTTGTGTTTCTTAAATTAGTTCAAGTGCTTTAAGGCCAGGTAGTTCCTTGCCCTCTAGGTACTCCAATGAAGCGCCACCGCCGGTTGAAATGTACCCGAACTGTGAGTCTGCAAAACCTAATGCGCGTACCGCTGCAGCAGAGTCTCCTCCACCAACAACAGATATTCCAGATACTTCGGTAAGTGCCTGAGCAACTACCTTGGTACCGGCTGCAAAGTTAGGAAATTCAAAGACGCCCATTGGGCCATTCCAAAATACTGTCTTGCACTTCTTGATCTCTGCTGCAAAGGCTGCTGCAGAATCTGGTCCGATATCCAGACCCATTTGATCAGCTGGAATTGCATCGGCTGATACCAATGTTGGCGTAGCATCTGCAGAAAATGTAGGTGCAACGACTATGTCAGTTGGGAGAAGCAGTTTCACGCCATTCTTTTCAGCTGTCGCGATTAATCCCTTAACAACATCAAGCATCTCTGCTTCAACAAGAGATGTTCCGATCTCTTTGCCTTGTGCCTTAAGAAAGGTAAAGACCATTCCCCCGCCAATAGCTAGAACATCTACCTTGCCCAGCAAGTTTTCAATCACACCAAGTTTGTCTGAAACCTTTGCGCCACCAAGAATGACGCCGTATGGGCGTTCTGGGTTTTGTGTGAGCTTCTTCAAAACTTCAACCTCTGCTGCAACTAACTTTCCTGCTGCATGTGGAAGCAACTTAGGTAGATCAAAAACCGATGCATGCTTGCGGTGAACTGCGCCGAAGCCATCGCCAACATAGAAATCAGCAAGTTGTGCCAATTCAGCAGCAAAGGCTGCGCGCTCAGACTCTTCCTTGCTTGTCTCTGCGCCGCTGAATCGAATATTTTCCAGAAGCAGGATCTCGCCAACCTGAAGTGATTGCGCTGCAGTTGTTACCGCTGCGCCTGTAACTTCACCTGTGAACTTAACCTCGCGACCCAACAGCTCAGCTAAACGCTTTGCTACAGGTGCTAAGGAAAGTTCCGGCTTAGCTTCACCCTTTGGGCGACCAAGGTGGGCTGCAATAACAAGTGATGCGCCCTTTTCAAGTAAGGCTTGAATAGTAGGAAGCGAGGCTTTAATACGTCCGTCATCCTTAATGATTCCCTCTTTCAAAGGAACATTAAGATCGCAACGAAGAAAGACCCGCTTTCCTGCTACATCAATTGTTGAAAGATCTGGCATTACAGAGATTTGCCAACGTAATCGATCAAGTCAACGAGACGGTTTGAGTAACCCCATTCGTTGTCATACCAACCAACGATCTTGACCTGGTTACCAATTACCTTGGTAAGACCTGCGTCGAAGATACATGATGATGGATCGGTCACGATGTCTGAAGAAACGATTGGATCTTCAGTGTATGAAAGGAATCCCTTAAGTGGACCATTGGCAGCAGCCTTCATCGCTGCATTGATCTCTGCCGCTGTAGCTTCCTTTGCAAGCTCAACAGTTAGATCTGTTGCAGAACCTGTAGGAACTGGAACGCGCATTGCGTAACCATCTAGCTTGCCCTTGAGCTCTGGGAGCACAAGAGAGATCGCCTTTGCTGCACCTGTTGATGTAGGAATCATGTTTGTTGCCGCTGCACGGGCACGACGTAGATCCTTGTGTGGGAAGTCAAGAATTACCTGGTCATTTGTGTATGCGTGAATTGTTGTCATGAGACCCTTAACAATTCCCCAATTGTCCTGAAGGACCTTTGCCATTGGTGCAAGGCAGTTAGTTGTACATGATGCATTTGAAATGATGTTGTGCTTTGAACCGTCGTACTGTGTGTGGTTAACACCCATAACGATGGTGATGTCCTCATCTGTTGCAGGAGCAGAGATGATTACCTTCTTGGCACCTGCTGTGATGTGCTTTTGAGCATCTGCAGCCTTTGTGAAGATACCTGTTGATTCAACAACTACATCTGCCTTAACCGCTGCCCATGGCAGGTTAGCTGGATCACGCTCTGAGAAAACCTTAATTGTCTTTCCACCAACGGTGATTGAGTCATCTGTGTATGTAACTTCAAGACCTAGGCGACCCAAGATTGAGTCATACTTCAAAAGATGAGCAAGAGTCTCATTAGGTGTGAGGTCGTTAATTCCGACGATGTTGATATTTGGGTTAGTAAGTGAGGCACGGAAGAAGTTACGTCCGATGCGACCAAAACCATTGATTCCGACATTAATCACGAAAGTGTCCTTGCTACTAAAGGGGCGCATGAAAAAGCCCAGCTGTTGGTGGTTCGTAAAACTGCCACAACGCTGGGGTCTTAGGTAGAACCTTACCAGTGAAGGATGAGTGAACTCTTGAGTAGCGGGGCTTTAATTCAGTAAATCAGGCGAGAGACCGCTCTCAGTATCGGGAATTCCAAGCTCTCCAGCCCGCTTATCGGCCATCGCCAGCAACCGTCGGATTCGACCTGCGATCGCATCCTTTGTCATCGGTGGCACCGCTAATGAGCCGAGCTCTTCCAGCGAGGCCTGTCCATGATTAATACGTAACTCCCCCGCCTCTTTGAGGTGATCGGGAATTGTTGGCCCAAGGATCTCCATTGCACGCTGAACACGTGCTGCTGCGGCAACTGCAGCGCGTGCAGATCGACGAAGGTTTGCATCATCAAAGTTTGCAAGACGGTTTGCCGTTGCTCGCACCTCGCGACGCATTCGACGCTCCTCCCAGGCCATCACACTTTCATGTGCGCCAAGTCGAGTAAGCAAAACACCAATCGCATCGCCAT
>JBDLUF010000045.1:0-9362 GCA_039805445.1 Actinomycetota bacterium
ACGAATCTTTGCAACGGGAAGAGATTGCGCCATTGGGCCAGAAGGAGCCGGAGCGACTTCAGCCTTTAATCGAAATAGACGAGGTGTTGCCACCGATTACTTAACTGCGTTTTGAAGCGCTGCAACTCGATCGGTACGTTCCCATGCAAACTCAGGTAGCTCGCGTCCGAAGTGTCCGTATGCGCTTGTTAGTGAGTAAATTGGACGGAGAAGATCCAGATCTCTAATGATGGCCGCTGGACGAAGATCAAAGGTTGAAAGAACAGCTTCTTGAATCTTCGCGACCGGAATTGTCTCCGTACCAAAGGTTTCAACAAAAACTCCAACAGGTTGGGCCTTACCAATTGCGTAAGCAACCTGTACCTCACAACGACGTGCTAAACCTGCAGCAACAACATTCTTTGCAACCCAACGCATTGCATAGGCTGCAGAACGATCCACCTTTGAAGGATCCTTTCCACTGAACGCTCCTCCACCATGGCGAGCCATGCCGCCGTAGGTGTCAACGATAATTTTGCGACCGGTTAATCCCGCATCTCCCATTGGACCACCGATAACAAATCGTCCCGTTGGATTGATGAGAGTACGAAGTTCCTTCTTAGGCAAATCAATCTTTGAGATGATCGGATTAATTACATACTCAACAATTTCAGGGGTCAATTTCTTGGCAACATCTACATCTTCAGAGTGCTGACTTGAGATAACAACAGTGTCCAAAGCTATTGCTCGATCACCATCGTATTCAATGGTGACTTGAGTTTTGCCATCGGGGCGAAGGTAGGCAAGTTCTCCAGATTTTCTAACCTTGGTCAATTGCTGAGCAAGGGCGTGTGCCAACCAAATTGGTAATGGCATGAGCTCCTTTGTGTCATCACATGCATAACCAAACATCAAACCTTGATCTCCAGCACCTTGCAGATCCAATGGATCTACTGCGGAGGTAACTCGATGCTCATATGCATCATCTACTCCCTGAGCAATATCCTGGGATTGTTGTCCGATAGAGATCGAAACACCACAACTATTTCCATCAAAGCCCTTATCAGATGAGTCATAGCCAATATTGAGAACGGTGTCGCGGACAATTCCCATGACATCTGCGTAACCATTGGTTGTAACTTCACCAGCAACATGAACCTGACCTGTTGTGATGAGTGTTTCAACCGCTACACGACTCTTGGAATCTTGTGCGAGCAAAGAATCTAGAACCGCATCAGAGATTGCATCTGCGATCTTGTCTGGGTGACCTTCGGTTACAGATTCGGAGGTAAAGAGGCGCTTTGACATAGTTTTTAACCTAACTGCCGGATGGCTTGATCAAGAAGAGTATTACTGAGAGCGTCTTTGGAGACTTCCTTGACCGCTATATCCGCTTCATTGCGTATGAGAATGGTACCCATAGTTGTGTCCTGACCAAAGATTGCCCCGCCAGAAACATCATTTACATAGATCACATCTAACCCTTTGGCCTCTAGCTTTCTGCGAGCCTCTTGCAGATGATCCTTAGTTTCAGCGGCAAAACCAACCAAAACCTGTGTGCTCTTTCGGGCAGAGAGTTCAGCCAACAGATCAGGGTTAGCCTCTAACTCAATGCTAGATAGCGAGGCCTTTTTAATTTTCTCCTGAGCCACATGAGAAGGACGTGCATCTGCGACAGCTGCACTCATAATCAAAATATTGCACTGATCAAAATGTGATTGCAGCGCACTTTGCATCTGCGCGGTTGTCTCTACTTCAATTACATCAATCCCATTAAGGTCGGCTACATCGCAGTTTGCAGCAATCAATTGAACGTGCGCTCCACGATCTCGGGCCGCTTTAGCTAAGGCAACACCTTGTTTACCGGAAGATCTATTTCCAATAAAACGAACAGGATCGATCGCCTCTCGCGTTCCTCCTGCGGTGATCAACACCTTCTTACCAAGCAAATCTTGCTTATTTCCTGTCACTAGATCAAAGTTGGCAATAATCGCTTGAGTCTCTGGGAAACGACCTGGACCAATATCATCGCCAGTTAATCGGCCAACCTCGGGATCCATAACTGTAAAACCTCTGCTGCGTAGCGTTGCAACATTTGCAGCGGTCGCAGGATCTAGCCACATAGATGGATGCATCGCCGGCACAATCATCTTCGGAACATCTGATGCCAAAACCAAATTGGTGAGCAAATCATCTGCTCGTCCCATCGCTAAGCGAGCTATGAGATCAGCTGTTGCGGGAGCGATGAGAAAAAAATCAGCACGTTCGGCTAATGCAATATGAGGAACTGTATGAACACTCTCCCACACCTGAGTTGTGACAGGCCGACCAGAAAGTGCTTCCCACGTTGCAGCTCCTACAAAGTTTAAAGAAGCCGGAGTAGGGACAACAGTTATTACATATCCACGATCTTGAAGGCGCCGCAATAATTCACAGGATTTGTAGGCAGCGATTCCACCACCAACTCCGAGAATTACCTCACGGCCCTGGAGTGTCATTGAAAAATTTACGCTGTTGGCTCGAGATTTTCGATTGTAAGAAGACCCTCATTGATCTCGCGCAAAGCGATTGATAGTGGCTTCTCATGCACATGTGTCTCAACTAGTGGGCCAACATATTCAAGAAGACCTTCGCCTAGCTGTGAGTAGTAAGCATTGATCTGACGAGCGCGCTTTGCCGCATATAGAACGAGGCTGTACTTAGAACCGCTCTTGTCTAGAAGTTCATCAATTGGTGGATTTGTAATGCCATCCATGGTGTCCCCGCTTCTGTGATCAATCTTGTGGTGTTCGACTCTTAATTCTGGGCTAACTCTACCAGTCTCTGGACGACGCTCTCGACCTGGTCATTTACGAGAACAACATCAAAAAAGGCTGCTGCAGCTAGCTCTTCTTGGGCTAGTTCTAACCGCTGCGCCCTTCGTTCAGCCCCATCTGTTCCACGTCCCTCAAGGCGAGAGACCAGCTCCTCCCATGTAGGAGGTTCAAGAAACACCAATAGCGATTGAGGAAGATGAGCCTTTACCTGCTTTGCGCCGGCGATTTCAATCTCTAGCAAAACATTTCTACCCTGTCGCAACGCATCCTCAACCGCTCTTTGTGGTGTTCCATATCGATTACCAGCAAACTCAGCCCATTCCAAAAATTCATCATGTGCAATCATTCGGGAGAACTCTTCATCACTTACAAAGAAATAATCTCGTCCATCTACCTCATTGCTTCGAGGCTTTCGAGTTGTCGCACTAACGCTGACCCAGAAATCTTGCGCGCCTCGTAATTGCTTAGCCACGGTGCTTTTTCCGACACCACCTGGTCCCGACAGAACGATCAACCGACCCGGTCTAATCGCCATATCTGGTTTCATAAACTCTTGTCGTAGCTCATTGAGTTGATGACGACCTAAACCTTGTATACGACGAGTGGGCGAGATATTCAACCGCTCCATAAGCGCGACCGCTCTTACCTTGCCAACTCCGGAAAATGATTCAAGAAGTTCCTTTACCCGCATCTTTCCTACAGCATCATCTGTTTGAGCTAAAGCGAAAATCGATTCAATAGTGAGCTCTTGCGACTTAATCTGAGCCTTGACCTCTGCACGTCGCTTTCGAGAAGCGGCAGCTTTTGCTAAGGCAGCCTCGCGTTGCTGTGGCGTTAACTGCGGAGGCGTTCCCATGGGTTAAATCTAGTGGAGATTAAATTAGGAGTGAGCCAATTTCTTGAGCTCTTTCCTTCATGGCTAATGCGCCCTTGGACCAACTCTGGGTTATGGGGCGACCGATAACCACATAGTTTGCTCCAGCTGCAATCGCATCCTCGGGAGTCATTGTGCGTTGCTGATCATCGCTTCCAACCATCTCGGCAGGGCGAACTCCAGGGGTAATGATCACAGCTGATTTTCCGACCGCAGAGCGCACCGCTGAGATTTCAAGCGGGGAACACACAATCGCTCCTGCACCTGCAGAGGTTGCAACCTTTGCTAAAGAAACCGCTGAAATCAGGGCATTTGATGCAAAACCAACCTCCTGCACATCCTGCTCAGATAGTGAGGTAAGAATTGTTACGCCCGTAATCAAAGTGTTGGGCATCGCATCAACTGCAGCTTTTACCATTGCTTGACCACCGGATGCATGCACCGTCAAAAACTTTGGCGCTAAGTGTGCAACCGCTTTAGCAGCCCCACTTACAGTATGCGGAATGTCATGCAACTTTAAATCAAGGAAAATATCTGAATCGGTAACATCTTTCACCGCTTTGATACCATCAGCGCCAAATGTTAAATAAAACTCTAAACCCAATTTGAATACGGAAATATGGTCTTGTGTTGCCTTGACCCATTCAATCGCCGTTGATAAATCGGGGGTATCGACCGCTAAAACAATTGGTGCTTTACTCACTTACTCTCCCTCATTCGGACGATGCGCAAAACCCACCGCTTGCTTAAGGGAAGTAAAACCACGATCAGTTAAGAGTTGCTTCAACTCATTTTGAATTGACATGATCGCAGTTGGGTTACCGAAGCTGGCGGTACCGATTGAAACACCGCTTGCTCCCGCAAGGATCATTTCAAGCGCATCCTTTCCAGATGCAATACCGCCCATTCCGAGAATTGGAATCTGTGGCAAGGCGGCGTGAACTTGGTAAACAGCGCGAACAGCGATTGGACGAATAGCAGGTCCTGAAAGGCCACCCGTCTTTCCGCCTAAATGAGGTCTCATCGTGTCAACATTGATAACCATGCCTAGTACGGTATTAATCAAAGCAAGACCATCAGCACCTGCATCAACAACGCCCTTAGCAATCGACACCAGATCAGTTACATCAGGAGAGAGCTTGGCAATAATTGGAAGTTCTCCTCCTATTGTTCTACGCACTCCATCAATAACTCTGCGAGATGCTTCTGGATCGCATGCAAAAACTAGTCCTCTGTTTTCAACATTTGGACAAGAGATATTGACTTCGATAGCACTAATTCCTGAAACAGATCGCAGTTTCCTGGCTAAAGTCGAGTACTCCTCAACAGTTTCACCTGCGATTGAAACAATAATGCGGGCCTTTTGTTCAACTAAATAAGGAACATCCTTTGCTAAGAACGCATCTATTCCAGGGCCTTGCAGACCAATTGAGTTGAGCATGCCACTTGGTGTCTCTGCCATTCGAGGGGTAGGTCGACCCGGTCGCATCTTAGACATGACCGATTTAGTGACAACTCCTCCCATTTCACGCAACGGGAAAAATTGCGCTAACTCCCTTCCAGAGCTTGCGCATCCACTTGCTGTAAAAGTTGGTGCTGGAAACCAAGCGTTTCCAATGGTTGTAGAAAAATCTAGAGCGGTCATAGTTGCTGACCTACCTTGCTCCATTGAACCTTCGATCCATCCATAACCGGGCCATCGATACATGAGCGAAGGTTGGAGATACTTCCATCCTCATTTTCGACTGGAAGAACACAGGTCATGCAAATTCCAACTCCACACGCCATTGATTCTTCAACTGCGCATTGATGTACAACATCAAATTGATCAGCGATTGTTGTAATCGCGGCAAGCATCGGCATTGGACCACATGAGTAAATAACGGCAACATTCAAATCTTTAATGATCTCTGCAATCGGATCTGTCACGCGACCGGCAACTCCCATAGAACCATCTTCGGTGTAGATGCGCATCGAATTAACGGCTCGCTTGCCTTCCATTGGGGCGTAAATCTTTGAACCCGTACTTGCACCAAGCAACATGTCGACTCGACAGCCACGTGAGTTCAAGAGTTCAGCTAGACCAAATAGTGGAGCTGAACCGTAACCGCCGCCAACTAACAAGACCGGAACCGGCTCGGTAGGGATACCAAAAGCTGTTCCTAGCGGTGCGATCAGATCCAGAACAACACCTTCGCCTTGTGCGCACAACCATTTACTTCCTTGACCGTGCGGAGCAACAATTAACTCCATCGTTCCGCCAACAGTTGTGCTGGTTGAAACCCGGGAAATTGCAAAAGCGCGACGAAGCACCATACGAGATGAATCCCCACCTACGCTAATTGCAACAAAGTTTCCCGGCTTACACGTTGCTGCAACATCTCCGATATTGATGATGATTTGGTGGTATTGACCCACGCGTTTATTGCTGACGATAGGTGCCAGTAATTGTTTTGCGTTTTTATTGATCTGGGTCATCTAAGCAAGCCATTCCTGTAGAGACTTGATACTAAGCGGGCTAGCCTGCAGGAAGCCAATTGCATCAACGGCAGCGCTAAATCCAGCGGTTGTCGTGATGCATGGGATAGATCTTTGCACCGCAGCTGTTCGAATGGCCCAACCATCGGCGCGAGTTCCACGGCCAACAGGTGTGTTAATCACAAGGTCAATTTCGCCGGCGTTGATGATGTCGACGATGGTTTTTTCACCCATCTGTCCGGTTCCTTCGGAATGCTTGCGAACAATGGTGCACTCAATACCTTTACTTCGCAAAAATTCAGCGGTTCCATCAGTGGCCAAGATATGAAAACCTAACTCAGAAAAGCCAAGAGCTGGTTCAATACCAGTCGCTTTATCCTTGTCGGCAAGTGAGATAAATACCGTTCCAGCTTTAGGAAGTGGTCCGAAGGCGGCAATTTGACTCTTTGCATAACTTTCTCCAAAAGTTGGAGAGATTCCCATTACTTCACCGGTCGAACGCATCTCAGGTCCTAGAACAGCATCTACTCCCCTGCCATCAGTTCTGCGGAAGCGATTCCAAGGAAGGACAGCCTCCTTAACTGACACACCACGAGCTACGCCATCTCCTGTAGCTGGGAGAATTCCATCGATGCGCAACTGCTTAATTGTCACACCAACTGAGATTCGAGCTGCAGCTTTAGCCAGTGGAACACCACTTGCCTTACTGACAAAGGGAACGGTGCGAGATGCACGCGGGTTTGCCTCTAAAACGTATAAGACGTTATCTGCAATTGCGAACTGAATATTGATTAATCCACGAACATCAACACCACGAGCGATTTTCTCGGTTGCTGAACGGATCTCATCTCGTTGCTCATCAGTTACAGTCATTGAAGGTAGAACACAGGCGCTGTCACCGCTGTGAATACCAGCCTCTTCAATGTGTTCCATAACCCCGCCTAGGAACAACTCTTCGCCATCAAATAATGCATCGACATCTATTTCGATTGCGTTATCCAAGAAGCGATCCACCAAAACAGGATGATCAGGGGTTATATCTGTTGCTCGCGTAATGAAACCACCAAGAGCGGCATCGTCATAGACGATCTCCATGCCTCGGCCACCTAAAACAAAGGAGGGTCTAACCAATACTGGGTAACCAATTTCATGTGCGATATTTGTCGCTTCCAGTTGCGAGGAGGCCATACCAAATTGTGGTGCTCGCAAACCTTGTTCCGCCAAGATATTTCCAAAAGCACCACGTTCCTCTGCCAAGTTAATGGCTTCAGGAGAAGTTCCCAAAATGGTGACGCCGTTGGCTTTCAAACCAGCCGCCAACCCCAAAGGAGTTTGTCCTCCAAGTTGGGTAATAACACCAAGTACTGGACCCGCCTGAATTTCAGCATGGACAACTTCAAGAACATCTTCGAGGGTTAATGGTTCAAAGTAAAGACGATTACTCGTGTCGTAATCTGTCGACACCGTTTCTGGGTTGCAGTTGATCATGATCGTTTCATATCCTGCTTCACGTAATGTGAATGAGGCATGCACACAAGAATAATCAAACTCAATTCCTTGACCAATACGGTTAGGACCGCTTCCCAGAATGATCACCGCAGGTGTCGTACGTGGACGCACCTCTGTCTCTTCTTCATAACTTGAATAATGGTATGGAGTGAAGGCTTCGAACTCAGCCGCACAGGTATCAACGGTCTTATAAACAGGTCGAATTCCAAGGTGATGACGGGCCTTGCGGATTTCATCCTCAGAAACACCCCTCAAGACAGCGATCTGACTATCTGAAAAGCCTTGAGTTTTTGCGGTGAGAAGTAGCTCTGCAGTCAGTTCACCCGGAAGAGCGATGATCGCCGCTTGTTGATTGATGAGCTCAATCTGACGTAAGTACCAAGGATCAATCTTGGTCGCATTAAAGACTTCATCGATGGAAGCTCCCGCCCACATAGCTTTCTGAACTTGTTGTAATCGATACTCAGTGGGTACGCGCATACTTTGCATTAACGCAGCACGCTCCGTTTCAGAGACGACTGGCCAGGTAAAGATCGCTTCCTTGCGTTCAAGTGACCTTAAGGCCTTCATCAGCGCTTCGGAGAATGAACGGCCAATAGCCATCGCTTCTCCAACGCTCTTCATCGTTGTCGTTAATCGCGGATCGGCATCGGCAAACTTTTCAAATGCAAAACGTGGTAGCTTTACAACGACATAATCCAAGGTTGGCTCAAAAGATGCTGGAGTTACTTGTGTGATGTCATTCTGGATCTCATCCAAGGTGTAGCCAATAGCCAACTTGGTCGCGATCTTAGCGATAGGAAAACCTGTAGCTTTTGAGGCAAGAGCGCTGGAACGTGAAACTCGAGGGTTCATTTCGATCACGATAATTCGGCCATTATTTGGATTTACCGCAAATTGAATGTTACAACCACCTGTATCCACGCCTACCTCGCGAATAATGTCCATCGATAGATCGCGCAGCTTTTGATACTCAACATCAGTCAAAGTCATCGCTGGTGCAACGGTGATCGAATCACCTGTGTGCACACCCATTGGGTCTAGGTTTTCAATCGAACATACGATCACAACATTGTCCTTGTTGTCTCGCATTACCTCGAGCTCATACTCTTTCCATCCAATAATTGATTCTTCAAGAAGAACCTCTGAGGTTGGACTGTGGCGCAATCCAGCCCCCGCAATCTGTCGCAGTTCAGCTTCATCAAAGGCGATTCCAGAACCTAAGCCACCCATAGTGAAAGATGGACGAACCACTACTGGGTAATTCAACTCAACGACAGCTTCAAGAATCTCTTCCATGGTGTGACAAATACGAGACTTTGCTGACTCTCCACCAACCTTTTCAACGATTGCACGAAAGAGTTCGCGGTTCTCGCCGCGATTGATAGCATCAACGTCAGCACCGATAAGTCGAACACCATACTTAGCAAGGGTGCCTCTTTGGTACAGCCCGATTGCAGCATTTAGCGCTGTTTGACCACCAAGTGTTGCTAATACCGCATCTGGTTTTTCGTGGGCGATGATCCGTTCAATAATTTCGGGAGTAATCGGTTCGACGTAGGTTGCATCAGCAAACTCGGGATCGGTCATGATCGTTGCAGGGTTTGAGTTAACTAAAATAACTCGGATGCCTTCAGCTCGTAATACGCGGCAAGCTTGAGTTCCTGAATAATCAAACTCACAAGCCTGGCCAATTACGATCGGTC
>JBDLUF010000046.1:0-9288 GCA_039805445.1 Actinomycetota bacterium
ATCACTTCCAAGGCAATACAGCAACGGTTATCACTCAACCTGATGCCGCTGCATTAGTGAATGGAATAGTCACTGGTGGATACCCGCACCACTTGGTCATCTCGTGGATCGATGTGCGACCAGGTATCCGTCAAATGGCAAAAATGTTAGGGATACCCCTCACAGAATGGTAAACAACAACAAACCCTCTAAAGCAAGGATAAAAATGAAAACTAAAGGACACAAAGCCTTTGCTTCACTCCGTGCTGGTGTAGTTGCAACAGTTGCTGCGGCACTTGTTATCACTCCACTTGCAGTTGCTAATTCTGCCGAAGTTCCAACTTTTGGTAAGAAGTGCACAACAGAAGGAGTCAGCACAGGTCAAAAAACAACATCACTTGTCTGCAAGGAAAGTTCAAGCGGCAAACTTACATGGCAACGTGTTCGCCTAGGCGCAACCTATGCATCACCTGTTGCAGCAATTACACCTCCGAAGGGTTCAATTGAATTCCATCACTGGCGTTCAGAGGACAAGGCTGTTTTTGAGAACATTATCAGCCAGTACGAGGCACGCTACCCAGGCACAAAGGTTAGCCAGGTCATCATGGACTCAACTAACTACCAGAACCTTGAGCTTTCAAAGGCACAAGTGAACAAGAAGGCTGCTCTGGTTACTGTTTTCCGCGGCCAGCAATTTGCTGATTTCTTGAAGGCAGACATGATGGTTGATCTATCAAATGAGCGTTTTGTAAAGCAAAACGTTATTCAATCAGCTCTTCAACCAGGAACAGTAAATGGCAGAGTTTTTGCAGTTCCATACCAGTCACTCTTTAACAACCCTCTTTACAACGTAGAAATGTTTGAAAAGAATGGATGGAGCGTTCCAAAGACTTGGAGCCAGACTTTAGCTTTCTGTAAAACAGTAAAGGCAAAGGGAATCATTCCATTCGCATGGCCTGCAGCCACTAAGGGAAATGCTGGTCAGATCATGAATGCATTTATGATGAACTCAGCTGGAAGCTTGGCTGAAATTGAAAAGCATGTCTCAGATGTGCAATCTGGTAAGGAACTTATTACTGATCCTTGGTTCAAAGGAATTGCTGATAAGTACAAGCAAATGAATGATGCAGGTTGCTTCCCAGATAACGTCGTTGCATACAACGACACTGCAGCTCCAGCAGACTTCGCAGCTGGAAAGGCCGCCGTCTACCCAACAGGAACATTTGGAATGAGCACAGTTACAAAGCTCAATCCTTCAATGTCCGGCAAGATGGGTATCTTCGGACTTATCACTACAGATTCAAAGCCAACATTTGAAGGAATCACTAACAACACCTTCATGCTGACAGTGAATCCAAAGGCAAACCGAACAGATCAAAAGATCGCACGTTCGTTCATGTCATTCCTTACAACAGCTCCGATTGCACAGCAGTACGCAGTTGGAACTTCACAGCATGTATCAATTATTAACGTTGATTACTCTGCGAACAAGGATCTCCTTAACACTTCAGTAATTATGGGCAAGAAGCTAGTACTAGCTCCTCGCTTCCTATTTACAAATGGTGCAGTTGCAACCCCAGTTGAACTTGCTTTAATGGCAATCGGATCAGGAAAAGATGTTTCATCTACCCTCTCTGATGCTGCAAAGCAAATTAAGACTGCGCTCGGGGTTTAATGTCACAAGCGATTAATAACAACACTGACACCCCTAACAGGGGTGTCAGTGTTGTTGCGCGCCACAAAAAGACAGCCGGAAAGTTTGAAAAGAAAATCCTTTTGTGGATGGCACTTCCTGCTTTTCTGATTTACGCATTTTTATATCTTTATCCAGCCTTAAGTAACTTGCTGTACGCGACTCAAAAGTGGGATGGAATCACAACCCCTGAGTTCACAGGCTTTAGAAATATGCAGTTCCTGCTCACCCAAGATGATCTATTTAGAAAAGCTTTAGGTAATAACTTACGATTCATGTTTGTTGTTGTGATCCTTCAGACAGGATTCTCACTGCTATTTGCAACCTTCTTATTAAAGAATTCAAAAACCAATATTGTCTTAAGAATAATTTATTTCTTCCCAACAATTCTATCTTCCGTATCTGTCGGAATAATCTGGACCTTCCTTTATGACCCAAATTACGGTTCAATTAACGCGGTCATCAAGGCAGCTGGCTTGGGAGAATATGCCCCACTTTGGCTTGGAGATGAAAAACTTTCTCTTTACTCAATTGCATTAACCCAAGTATGGTTTCACACCGGGCAAATGATTGTCATCTATGTAGCTGGTTTGCAGCAGATTCCTAAAGAGCTCTATGAAGCGGCTGAGATGGATGGCGCATCTCGTTGGCAGCAATTCAAGGGCGTTACATGGCCAATGGCTCTTCCAACTACTGCGGTTGTTGTTGCTTATACAACTATTCAAACTTTCAGAGCCTTCGATTTGATCTTCGCGATGACCGGTGGAGGCCCACTGTATTCATCTGAAATTTTGGTAACTTTGATTTATAACACAGCATTTGTAAGTCAGAAATTTGGATACGCGTCGGCTCAATCAATCGTCTTAGTGGTCTTAGTTTTGTTCATTACCTGGCTACAACGTAGGACTCTTAGATTAAAAGACGGGGCGAAGTAATGTATAAGATATTTAAAGGATTCTTACTTACTTCATTCACTTTGATTATCTTGGTGCCATCTGCAATTGTTGTCACCGGAGCTTTCAAGACAGATTTTGAGATTTATACAAAGCCGCTGTCGCTTCCATCTACCTGGAACTTAGACAATTTTAGAACGCTGTTTGTTCAAAGTAATATCGCGACCCCGTTTATGAATAGCGTGATCGTCAGCGTTTTCTCAGTATTTTTCACCTTACTCCTTGCAAGTCTTGCTTCATATTCTGTTGCACGGCTTATGAATGTGACGGGAAAGGTGCTCTTCTTACTCTTCTCACTCGGACTAGCTATTCCAGGTCAAGTAAATATCATTCCAATTTTTCACCTCTTCGTGAAGCTTGGCCTAAATAACTCCTTGTTTGGCCTAATTTTAATTAACATTGCTCTAACTTTGCCGATTTCCATATTTATTCTTTCTGCATTCTTCAAGGATCTTCCAAAGGAGATGTTTGAGTGTGCTGGAATGGATGGGGCTGGCCAATTTAGAATCTATAGATCTATCGCCTTGCCTTTGTCCAAGCCAGCATTAGGCGCTACAGGTATCTTCCTATTTGTGATTTGCTGGAATGATCTTCTGTATCCATTGATGCTTATTACGGAGTCAACCAAGAAGACTCTTCCTTTGGTTTTGATCGACTATAAGGGTGAATACTTCTCAAGTTTCAATATGCAATTCACTGCGATCTTAGTTGCCTCACTTCCGATGATCATCATGTACCTATTTATGCAGCGTTCATTCCAGGCTGGTTTGACCGCCGGCGCGGTAAAGGGATAGACATGAGTGCTATTACTCCACTAGCACCACAGAGAGCTGCAAGAATCGCGACTCAATTGATTGAGTTGATAGAACTCCAAAAGCTTTTGCCCGGAGATAAGTTGCCTCCTGAACGTCAGCTTGCAGACTTACTTGAAGTAAGTCGGCCAAGTTTGCGGGAAGCTCTACATATTTTGCAGGCACAGGGCCTAGTTCAAATTAAACATGGGCAGGGAACATTTGTTCAAGAGCCTGTTGTAGCCCAAGAATTACGTGCATCTGTAATGACAAAGACTCATGGCCTCAATGAGCTTTTTGACGCTCGCGAGGTCTTAGAAGTCCCTGCTTCTAAGTGGGCTGCTGAAAAGGCTACAAAAGAGGATATTCGATTACTTCGCGCAACTTTGAATCAGATTGACACAATTACGGCAATTGAACCAATTGATTTTGATCAACTACAGGCATTGGATGCGAAGTTTCACCTAACCATCGTTGGTATTGCTGGAAACCGTTTTATTAATCAGACACTACATGTTTTGCAAGATGTGATGAAGATGTCTATGGAAACAACTTTACGGTTGCCTGGACGTTCTGAAATTTCACGCAGCCAACACAATGAGATATTAGCTGCAATTGAAAGTGGAGACGGTGATCTGGCTTCTAAATTAACTCTTCGACACATTACGGGAGCACGTTCAACTGCACTAGCAGATGCAAAAATGAAAGAGAACAATTGAATTCTGTTCAAGCCGTATGCGTAGGTGTCATAACTATCGACACCATCGCTTTAGTTGAAAAGTACCCCGGCGAAGATGAACGAGTGCTCGCAGACCAAATCTCTCGTGCCGGCGGCGGGCCTGCCGCAGTCGCTGCAGTTGCGTTAAGTCGCTTAGGAGTTAAGAGTGCGATTGTTGGCACAATCGGTGATGATGCAGATGGAAAAGAAGTTCTTAATATATTTAAGCAAGAAGGTGTCGATACTTCTGGAATATCAATTGGGTCGTCAGCAACAGCCGGAAGCGTGATTGTTGCATCAAAGGAGCACAGCGCTCGAGCGATTAGTACTCGCCAACCGGTGGTTCAGGCACCAATCAACGATGCAGCCAAGAAGTTAATTGCACAGGCACAGTGGTTACATGTTGACCATGTCGGAATCACGCGCTTAGAAGAGATCGGTGTTTCTCGAGGCAAGGGCCCTCAAATCTCATTTGATGCAGGTTACGGCGTTGAAAGTTTTGACCCAATCGTGGTGGATTTATTTGTGCCAACTGATCGACAGATGGCGCTTCGATATCCAGGAATAGATCTTGCGGTGGCGTTAGAAAATGATTCAATGAAGGCTGGTAACACAGTAGTTGCTACCCAAGGATCAGCTGGTAGCGCTGGTTTTTCACCGGAAACGGGGCTGGTTACAGCACCTGGTTTCAAGGTCGATGTCACCAGCACCTTAGGCGCAGGAGACGTTTTCCATGGCGCACTTGTTGCACAGCTAATCCAAGGTCATTCATTGCAAGATGCAATGCGCCGAGCAAACGCTGTTGCAGCACTTTCATGCCGTGGTCTTGATGGACAATCAAAGATTCCAACAACAACTGAACTCGATGCATACCTGGAGGCACACTGATGAGAAAACCACTAACTAAATTGGCACGTCCATCAGGGGCTTTGGCAATGGTTGCAGTAGATCAGCGTGAAGCGTTGCGCGGAATGTTTGCGCTTCACCAAAGCACACCTGTTCCAGATTCACAGTTGACTCAATTCAAGGTTGATGTTGCTCGCGAACTTTCACCTTATGCATCGGCACTTTTGGTAGATCAAGAGTTCGGTATCGATGCGATCATTGATCAAAAAGCGCTACAAGGTGGATGTGGATTGATAGCAGCAGCAGATCTATTGGTTGGCCCCGCTGGTGGAGCGGCAACAGATACAGCGGTAGATCCAGATGTTGATCCCATTCGCATGCGCGATATCGGAAGTGTTGGACTTAAGTTCCTAGTCTTATGGCGCAATGATGAATCACCAGATGTCCGCGCTAAGTTGGTAGAAGATTTCAATAATCTTTGTGAGGTTTCAGGACTTCCATCAATTATCGAGATCATTGTTAAGCCACCAACAGATTCATCTCGTAGCTTTAACCGCGAAGAGGAGTTAATCATTGCAGCGCGAGAAGCAGCTGCGTGGAAGCCAGATCTTTACAAGGCTGAGGTTCCATTTCATGGAGAAGGTGATTTGAACCTTGTAACAAAGAATGCAGAGAGAATTTCAGAGGCGATCGGTTCACCATGGGTTGTACTTTCAAATGGTGTTAAGCAGCCATTCTTCAATGACGCAGTAAAGGCATGTGCGATGGGTGGAGCAAGTGGATTCCTTGCAGGACGTGCGGTGTGGGCAGACATTGTGGGCTCACCAGATATTCCAAAGGCCCTACGCGAAATCTCTATTCCACGCCTAGAACAACTAGCTGAAATCGTTGATACCCATGCAAAGCCTTGGACTAGTTGGTAATTAGTTCAATCATTCTCTGCACAGCAGATTCTGGATGAGCTGGGTTCACCAGCAGAACATTTCCATTGGGTGATTCATTCCAAAAACTTAGACCCTCTGAATCAACTCTGACCTTTCCAGCCGCTGAGGTTTCAAAAAATTCAGGAGCTAACAAAGAGAGGGTAGCGATTGGATCGTGGGGGATTGTCCAATCTTGATTTCTAGGTTCAATCCAACTCATGATTTCTGAGTAAAGCAATGTTCCAAACACTGGTGCATTTCTAATCTGCTTAATCTCCTGCATTCCAATCATGGTCTTTTGTGCACTCGGCAAATCCAAAATTGTTATTGGAACATTTGATTCCAAAACTATTCTTGCAGCATCAACGTCACACTTGAAGTTATGTTCCACTCTAGATTGCGTGAAATCGCCTCCCATTATCCAAAGCCGTTTAATCTTCTTTTCAAAATCACTAGAGTTTTGGATCGCACGAGCTATATTTGTTAAAGGTCCGATCGCAATTACATCAATGGATTGAGGCTGAGCAGTAACCGCTTCGATTAGGAAATCGACGGCCGAAGTAGTTTGAGGCGTGAAGGAATCTAAACTCTTAAAGTTCTTACCTTCAGATCCGGACATCCAAACTTCGCGGCCAGAAATCGTTTTATCTTCGCCCATGTATGTAGGAATTTCTCTGTTCACCATAGAACATAGATTCATAGCAATTTGTGAGCGCAGGCGGACATCACCATAAACAGTGGTTATCCCTATTAAATCAACCTCTGGCGAGCCCAGCAGAACCGTTAATGCGAGTGCATCATCGACATCGGTACCTATATCGGTATCGAGGATGACTTTATGCATTAGCCCCAGAGCTCTTTGATCTCAACTACTCGGCCTTCATTGATGCTCTTATGAGCAGCAAGTCCAGTAACTACGCTAGTTACACCATCCTTCAAGGTAACTTCAGCTGGAGTTGAGTTAAGTATCGCATCACGGAACTTCGTGTGTTCAATGTATGAAGCACCGTAGTGGTGACCCATGTACTTCACATCGTAATTATGAATAATCTTTTGTTCGCTACCCGGAGTTCGTGCTGCACCGGTCTTCCAGCCTGAAAGCTTTCCGATTGAGTCGCGACGTGAAGCACGCAGCACCTGTGATGGCAGGAATGATTCGATCTTTCCTTCATCGCCGACAATTGTAAGAATCTCTTTATCAAATGAGCCCTCACCAAACATGCACAGATCCAACATTCCACGAGCACCGTTTGCATACTCAAGAACAACATATGCGTTGTCCAACATATCTGCTTGCTTGCCATCGTACTTTTCATCTAGATGATTAACAGCTTGACCACCTGATGCAAAAACTCTCACTGGTTGTTCACCAACAACAATGTCCATCAAGTTGAAATAGTGACAACACTTTTCAACCAATGTTCCACCTGTACGTTCAGCGAATCGATTCCAGTTATCAATCTTTGGGTAAAAGGGTTCGCGGTGTTCGCGGATTGAAACTTGATGAATCTTTCCCGCTTCGCCTTCCTTGGCGCGAGCAATTGCTTCAGCAACCGGTGGCATGAAGCGGTACTCAAGACCCATCCATGTCATCGCGCTTCGCTTCTCATCCCAAGCAAGGATTGATTTCAAATCTTCAACAGTTGTCGCAAGTGGCTTTTCAACAAAGACCGCTAAATCACTTTCGAGAACATCCTTTAATACCGCGGCATGTGTGTCATTAGGGGTTGCAATAACAACCGCATCAACCAAACCTGACTCCAGCAGAGCACGATGATCGGTGAAAACTGTGGCACCAGGGGCCATGGCAAGGGCGGCTTCCTGAGATGGCGTATGAGGGTCGCTGATCGCTGTGACCACCGCTCCACCCATGACCTTGATGTTCTCAATGTGCTCGCGGCCCATGCTGCCCGCGCCGATAATCCCGTACCGAAGCTCTGATTTCATGGCAACAGGTTAGACCACTTCAAGAAATTTGGGCAGGGGGGTAGACGAAACACGCTCAACTGTCCTAGACTCCCGCAAGAGGTCAGACCACTACCCATTTATATGCGAAGAGAGGCTTGTGTAGATATGGCAATAACTCCACCGCAGTATCTGCTCCACCACGATGGCGACAATGTTGCTGTTGCGATGGAAGATCTGCAACCAGGAACTCTTCACGGTCGTTCCGTGAAGGAAGGAACCGAGGGCACCGCGGTGCTTAACCACGCGATTCCACTAGGACACAAATTTGCACTCACAGATCTTGCTGAGGGCGACGCAATCATTAAGTACGGCATCAAAGTCGGACTTGCATCAGCTGCCATCAAAAAGGGCGATTACATTCACACACACAACATGAGGAGTTATCGATGGGAAGCAAGCCGCGCTTAATGGGATATCGCCGCGAAAACGGCACTATGGGTATCCGCAATCACGTAATTATTTTACCTCTTGATGATCTTTCAAATGCAGCTGCAGAAGCTGTTGCAAAGGTTATCCCAGGGACAATGGCACTACCTCACGCATTTGGTCGCCTGCAATTTGGTGAAGATCTACAACTAACTTTTGACACACTTATTGGAACTGGCGTTAACGCTAACGTTGCAGCGGTTGTTGTTATTGGTATCGAACCAAAGTGGACACAACGTGTTGCAGATGGAATCGCAAAGACTGGCAAGCCAGTTGCAGCATTTTCAATCGAAGGTAAGGGCGACCTGCAAGTTATTCAGGAAGCAAGCCGTGTTGCAGCAATGTTCCTACAAGATGCATCTGGTCTTGTTCGCACAGAAGCTGAAATGGGCGACATGATCATGTCAATCAAGTGTGGAGAATCAGATACAACATCTGGTCTTGGCTCTTGCCCAACAACTTCACAAGCTGTTGACCGTTGGGTTGAAGCTGGTGGAACAGTGTTCTTTGGTGAGACATCAGAGCTAACAGGTGGAGAGCACCTCATTGCTGATCGTTGCATCGATGATGCATGCCGTAACTTGTTCCAAGCTACTTATGACAAGTACATCCAAGTTATTGAAGCAACTGGTGCAAACCTTCTTGGTTCACAGCCAACACAGGGAAATATCGCTGGTGGTTTAACGACTATCGAAGAAAAGGCACTTGGAAATATCGCTAAGACTGGCTCAGTGCCTGTTGTAGGCGTTCTCAAGCCTGCAGAAATGCCAGATCCAAGCAAGAAGGGTCTGTACTTCATGGATTCATCATCTGCAGCTGCAGAGTGCGTAACTCTGATGGCAGCAGGCGGAGCGGTTATTCACTTGTTCCCAACAGGTCAAGGAAATGTTATTGGTAACCCAATCGTTCCTGTTTTGAAGTTAACTGCAAATATCAAGACAGCTAAGTCAATGACTGAGCACATCGATCTTGATGTTTCAGGTTTGCTTCG
>JBDLUF010000047.1:0-9288 GCA_039805445.1 Actinomycetota bacterium
AGCTTAATCAATCCAGTTCAAGGTTCGCTCAACAGCTTTCTTCCAGCCGGCGTAACCAACTGTTCGTTGCTGCTCAGTACTAGTAGCGCTCCAACGTCTAGATTGTTGCCACTGTTTTCTAACCTCATCAGTTGATGACCAGAATCCAACTGCAAGACCTGCTGCATAGGCGGCGCCAAGAGCTGTTGTTTCACCAATTAATGGGCGGGTGATATCAATTCCCATTACATCGGCCTGCATCTGCATACACAAAGAGTTAGCGGTAATTCCACCGTCTACACGCATTTCTTTCATCGGCACTCCACTATCTGCAACCATCGCATCCATAACATCGCGGGTTTGGTAACAGATTGCTTCTAACGCTGCTCGTGCAAGGTGGGCTTTGGTTGCAGCCCGTGTTAAACCAACAATCACACCACGTGCATCACTTCGCCAGTACGGTGCAAATAAACCTGAGAAAGCTGGAACAAAGTAGACGCCAGCGGTGTCTGCAACAGATGAAGCAAGCGCTTCAGTTTCAGCCGCGTTTGAGATGATTCCTAATTGATCGCGCAACCACTGAATCGCAGAGCCCGTTACGGCAACCGATCCCTCTAAGGCATAGTGCGCAGGTTGATCACCTAACTTGAAACACACCGTTGTTAATAAACCATTTTTCGATCTAACAATCTCGGTTCCGGTATTGAGCAGTGCAAAGTTACCGGTGCCATATGTAGTTTTTGATTCACCACGTTCAAAGCAGACCTGGCCAACCATTGCAGATTGCTGATCTCCCAAAATTCCAGCAATTGGAATTGCTGTTCCAAATGGTCCATGGGGATCGGTCATTGCATAAATTTCCGATGAGGATTTGATATCTGGAAGCGCCGAACGAGAGACACCAAAGATCGTTAGCAACTCTTCATCCCAATCAAGGGTTTCTAAGTTCATCAAAAGGGTGCGGCTTGCATTAGTGACATCAGTTGCATGAACTCCGCCGCGAACACCACCAGACAGATTCCAGAGCAACCAGGAGTCAATAGTTCCGAAGCGGGCGTTGTCACCCTTTGCTGCTGGAACATTGGAGAGAAACCAGTTCATCTTGCTTCCGGCAAAGTATGGAGCGATTGTTAAACCGGTTTTGTGGCGAATTGTGCTCTGTTGTTCTTGAGTCAAAGTTGAAAGGAAATCTGTTGTACGAGTGTCCTGCCACACAATTGCGTTGCTGAGGGGCTGGCCTGTCGTTACATCCCAGACAACGGTGGTTTCACGTTGATTGGTTAAACCAATTGCCGCTAAATCTGAGCCCAAGATATTGGCTTGCTTTAACGCTCCGGCGATGACCTCTTGCACCCGCTCCCAAATTTCAGCGGCATCATGTTCCACCCAACCAGCCTGAGGCAGTATCTGGCGATGCTCTAGTTGGTGTTGTCCAACCACTTGACCCGAGTGATCAAAGATCATAAAACGAGTACTACTGGTTCCTTGATCCAAGCTGCCGATATAAGCCACGATGCACAAAACCTCTCGCTGTAAGTTAGGCTTAGAGTACTCAGTCGTAACGGAGATTCAACGCATATGTTCTTGTCGCAACTTGGCCCAGACCAGCGTGACTCTGCGATCTCCCAATTAGCCACAGATAATTTCGACATTGTGGTCATTGGCGGGGGAGTTACCGGCGTGGGTGCTGCCCTTGATGCGGCATCCCGAGGACTGAAAGTTGCCTTGATTGATTCCCAAGATATTGCATCTGGAACATCGAGCCGATCCAGCAAGTTAATCCATGGCGGTCTTCGTTACCTAGAACAGTATGACTTCAAACTTGTTCGCGAAGCGTTGCATGAGCGCGAGTTAATGGTTTCAACTTTGTGCCCTCATCTTGTAAAGCCCGTTGGTTTTCTCTTTCCTTTAACTGAAAAGTTTAAAGAGCGCACATATGTTGGCGCAGGTCTTGCTCTTTACGATGCACTTCGTGGATTCCAACGTGCACTGCCATGGCACAAACACTTAAGCCAAAAGCAGATTAATGAGATCGCACCATCACTTCGCCATGACATTGTCACTGGTGCGATTAAATACTTTGATGCACAAGTTGATGATGCAAGGCACACAATGTCAGTTGCGCGCACCGCTGCCCGTCACGGTGCAATTATCGCTACACGTGTCGCGGCAGAGTCTTTGATTCGCGAAGGCAAGCGGGTTGTTGGTGTTAACGCCCGTGATCTTGAAACTGGAAAGAAGATTGCCATTAAAGCCGGTGCCACAATTATGTGTGCAGGTATCTGGAGCGATGAGCTTCATGAAAAGTTTGAATTAACCGCCGGCTATGGCGTAACCATGAGCAAGGGCGTACACATTGTCCTGCCAGGTTCTGCGATTAAATCTGATGCAGGAATCATCTTAAAGACAGCGGTCTCTGTGTTGTTCTTAATTCCTTGGGGAGACAAGTGGATCGTTGGAACAACAGATACTCCATACGATGGAGATCGCGCTGAACCGTACGCTTCACGTGAGGATGTTCAGTACATCTTGGATCAAGCAAACCGCGTATTGGAGCCAAAGTTATTGGCTGAAGAGATTATTGGTGTCTATGCAGGTTTGCGTCCATTGGTAGCAAACATAAAGAGTTCAACAACAACAAAGCTTTCACGTGAACACACAGTTGATCGTCCTGCGCCAGGATTTGTTTCCATCGCCGGAGGAAAGTACACAACTTATCGAGTCATGGGTAAGGATGCAGTAGATCGGGCAGTAATTGAACTTCGTCGCATTACTCAAGACTCTGTAACTGAAAAACTCCCACTCGTTGGAGCAGATGGTTACTTTGCTTTGGAACAACAAAAAGAGCGCATCGCCCAGGAATCTGGGTTGGATGTCGAGACGGTTACCCACCTGCTCAATCGCTATGGCTCGCTGATAAGCGAAATTCTTGAGCTCATTGCGCAAGAGCCAAAGCTTGCTAAGAAGTTAGATGCAGATCTTCCATACATCAAGGCCGAGATTGTTTACGCCGCAACCCATGAAGGTGCGCGCACCGTTGATGATGTTATTTCTCGCCGTACACGGTTGGCTTTTGAAGCTGAAGGTCATGGCGTACATCTTGCAGATGAGGTTGGCGCGCTGATCGCACCCGTTCTTGGATGGAGTGCGAAAGAGCGTAAAGAATCAATCGCAGCTTACGAAGAGCTTGTAGATCGAGAACTAGCAGCGTTAGATGAGCTGCTTGAGGCTAATTCTTAATCTGTCCTCTGCATCCATCAGTTGTTGGCTTTTTAGTCGCCGTAGGTGATGGTGTTGGCTTCGGAGTTGGTGTCGGCCCCTGAAGCACTTCAAAGGTAACTGGAAAAGTAGATTCTGCATGTGTTCCGGAAATATCTTGGAATAAAACCTTACCGATATAGCTTCCAGCAGGAACTCCCTTGAGAGCCAATGTCCAAACTCCGCTTGTTTCCCGCAAAATTGTTTGAGTTGGTTTTGCAGAAGGCTGTGTAGTTTTATCAAAAACCAATTTCACATTTCCTGTTACAACTGGGGATCCGCTTGGTCGCACGACATTGACCTTAAAGGTAACTAATTTGTTGGTCGTGCTTGCCGATTGATTCACAACAGTCAAAACCGTTGGCTCTTGTTGTGGCATTAAATCAACCAGAGAAGGTGTCCAGCTTCCCTTTGCTAAGGCTAGGAAAGAGGACGGTGAACCTCTGAATACATTGAGATCTAATCGATTGCCAGGAACACCATACTTAGGGGCGATACCGCAGGAAGAGTATTGCCAGACAGTCCATTGCGAATCACAGTTAGCCCCAGTCCAAGAATGAACATAGCAACCACCATTTTTCAATCCTGGTTGGTTAATGGGATTTGCTGGATCAATCGCATACTGAGCAAGCCACAATGGATATTGCGCTAATTCGGCTGTGCGAGTCATTGATCCTTCGAGAAAACTTGCATATGAATAAAGGATCGGTGTGCGACCAGTTTTTTCCTTGAGCGATGCCAGAAAGGTTGTTGCCCATAAAGTTACCGTGCTACGTGTTGCATATTTCTGGCAAGCACCCGATGATGAGTAACGGACACACTTATTCTCTAGATCTAATGCATAGGGCAAATCACGATCTGAATACCCACCCATAGAAGCCAGTCGCCACACCACTTTTTGCGCTTGTGCCAGTGCATCCTTCTTAATATCTTCAGGATCGGTGACATCTGGCAATACCGCGTAGTGATAAAAACCTGTATAGATTCCTGCAGCTTGCGCAGCATAATGATCCATCGCGGCGTACTTAACCGCTAGCAGGTCTGCCGATTCACGGGTATCGGATGCTTTGATAAATACAAAGCGCATTCCCGCTTCATACATCTTTACAAAATCAATTTGCTTGTCATTGGGATGTTGCCATCTACTGACATCTGCGCCATGAATCCGACCACCTGGGCCGGTGAGATCAATTAATTGAGCAGGGTCTGCGTTGGAGATCTCGGGTTGCTGTTTGACGGTGATTGCGCGAATAGGGGAGTACAAACTCTTTCCAGCAACTACTGAAACTGCGCGATAGCGAACCTGTGCATCGAGGGCCGTTGCAAGTGCGGTTACTTTCCAGGTTCCAACCTTGGTTACCTTTGTGGTAAATCGTGTTGTCGTCCACTTGCCACCCATATCAATTTGAATCTTTACCGTTGTGCCTGATTTGTTGGGCTTCAAATTTCCATACATCGTTAATAGAGATTCAGATGCGCTGGGGGTTTGTCGGATCTGCATACTCAAGGTCGATGCAGCAGCTAGTGAATGCGGTGCACCTGCAACGCCAAGTACCAGCGCTACCGTCAGTAGAAATACCTTAATTCTCATTGTTCCCGGATCTCCACCGATAAACCAAGGACTTGATCGATCGAAGCGATCAACGCTGCCTTGAGATTGGGTCGTGTCTCGGAGTACTCATGAGATGTGGCAAATTTACGGCTGTCGGAAAAATCTAGGGTTATGACCCCGTCCTGGAATGAGATTAAACGCGCATCAAAGTATGCGATCCATGCGATGCGATTGTGAGATTCGAGGTCATCTAGAACATCGTTCCAGCGGCTGCGAATCTGCTCTATCTCCATAGGGCAGAACTTTACCTTTCAACCCCGTTACATTCTTTTCTTAGTGAGTCGGCGCGCCAATCCACTTGAGATACTCATTAATTAATTGAACCCTCATGTTTTTTCTGTGATCTGGCTGAATATTTAAAGTAATCGCAACCCGAGAAAGGATCTGTTCAATCGCCTTTTCGCTCACAAATCGTAAACGTCCTATTTCGGCGTTGGTTAATCCATTGGCAACATGGCGTAGGGTTTCAATCTGAATATCTGAAAGCTTTGACATCAGCGATCGAGACTCTTTGTCATGCAAAGTAACTCCACCATTAACCCATGAAACAGGAGTGTCTGGCTCAAATGACCGTGACGCTGAAATCGCATCACACAAAGCATTGACAGTATCAATGGTGCTTTTCAGAACTAACAATGAACCAAAAGGCAAATGCGATACATCTTCTCCAAATAATCTGACATCTGCACAAGCCACCAAGATCACCACACCAATAGTTGGTGCCTCTTTTCGAATCGTATTGGCGATATCAACGGAGCTTTCGGTGGTTTTATGCATATCTATGAGTAAAACATTGGGTTGCATACTTCTAAATAGATTGATCGCTGCACTCTTTTTTCGTGCCTCGCCAACAACATCAACGCTATGCAGCTTTAACGCCGCCCCAACACTAGATAACTCAAAGGGATCATCAATGATCACCAGAACACGATCACTCATACAACAAAAGTTACGCTCAGTAATCCTTAATGTGAAGTGCGTAGTACCAAATATGAGAGTTAGCGCCAGATAGGGCTTCCCCTACATCATTACCGCTTAAGAAGTTTTGCCACCGTTTCAGGGATCGCCTCAATGATTGCCTCAGCGGTTATTGGTCCGCCTGCAGATGCTTTCCCCGCCGCTTGGTTGTGTATAAAAGCAGCTGACGCAGCAACGTATGAAAGATGGTTGTAATCATTGAGAATCTCAATAGCGTTTGTTGCAACCAAAGCACCCATGATTCCCGCCAACACATCTCCACTGCCTGCAGTTGCAAGCCATGGCGTTGCCACAGGTAACTGAATTAAAACCTCATCATTGGCAACATATGTAGTTGCACCCTTGAGTAAAACTGTTACACCCAAGGTATCAGCTGCATTCTGCACCCATTTCTTAGGATCTCCTTCAATCGCCTCTGCTGTTACCTGCACACCACGTGCTGAAAGCAAGGTCGCAAGCTCGCCGCTATGAGGAGTAATTACCGTTGGCTGCTCTAAAGATCCAGCTAATGACAATGCTCCAGCATCCAAAACTGTCGGAACAGATTGCAAACGAATTAATTTGAACCAGCGATGACGCAACCAGGTTGTGAAATCTGAATATTTCTTAGCACTAATTCCGCTTCCGACAACCCACGCAGCAACTTTTCCTGGTTGAACAACTGCAGATGGAGTTGTATGCAAAACTAGATGGGCTAACCCTGATGAACTATGAAAACGCACCATACCAACACCGGTTGCAGATGCTGCAGCCGTTGTTAATACAGCGGCACCTGGAAACTGTGCAGAACCAGTTATAAGACCCAAAACACCGCGACTGTATTTGTGGTCCAGATCAGAAGGGGTGATGATGCAAGCAGCAGTATCTTTTGCGCCCCACTTTTTTGCTGTTCTGGTCATAAAAGAAGCCTATCTCTTTTAATTTGCGGGGCCACACCGCTGCATCCATACTAAGCGCAGTTGAATTTAACAAACAGGGGGAATTATGGACGCAAAGTGCCCAGTAGCTCACGGTGCCATCACTCACGGAGCTGAGACAAATACTTACTTATATCCAAATGCCCTGAACCTAGATATTTTGCATCAACACGATCGCAAGACAAATCCGCTCGGTGAAGATTTTGATTACCGCGAGGCGGTAAAGACACTCGATGTTGCATCATTGAAAAAAGATTTGCACCAATTCATGACACAGACACAAGAGTGGTGGCCAGCAGATTGGGGTCACTACGGCGGATTAATGATTCGTATGGCCTGGCACTCAGCAGGTACATACCGTGTAGCCGATGGACGCGGTGGAGCAGGTACCGGAAGTTTTAGATTCGCACCTCTTAACTCATGGCCAGATAACGGCAACCTTGATAAGGCGCGTCGTTTGTTGTGGCCAATTAAGCAAAAGTACGGAAACAAATTAAGTTGGGCTGATCTATTTATTTTGGCGGGAACTATCGCCTACGAAAGCATGGGTCTAAAGACATTTGGCTTTGCATTCGGACGTGAAGATGTCTGGCATCCAGAGAAGGATATTTACTGGGGTTCAGAGTCTGAATTAATGAAGCCAAGTGATGAGCGCTATGCAGACACCACTGATGCTTCAACTCTTGAAAATCCATTAGCAGCTGTTCAGATGGGTTTGATCTACGTCAACCCTGAAGGAATTAACGGAGTTTCAAATCCATTGCTAACCGCCCAACATGTGCGCGAAACTTTTGCTCGTATGGCGATGAATGATGAAGAAACTGTTGCATTAACTGCAGGTGGTCACACCGTTGGTAAAGCCCACGGAAATGGAAATGCCGCATTGCTAGGAGCAGCACCAGAGGCTGCAGATATTTTTGAGCAAGGCTTAGGCTGGAACAACCACACAAAGCGCGGCGTTGGTCGCAACACCGTTACAAGTGGAATCGAAGGCGCTTGGACTACAGAGCCAACAAAGTGGGATGCCGGATACTTTGAGATGTTGTTTAAGCACGAGTGGGCACTCGTAAAGTCTCCAGCAGGTGCTCATCAATGGGAGCCAACAAATATTCAAGAGGCAGACAAGCCAGTAGATGTTGAAGATTCATCAATTCGCTACAACCCAATGATGACTGATGCAGATATGGCGATGATCAAGGATCCGATTTACCTCGAAATTTCTAAGAAGTATCATGAGAATCCAGCACTTCTTGATGATGCATTTGCTCGCGCTTGGTTTAAGTTAACCCACCGCGACATGGGTCCAAAGGTTCGTTACATCGGACCAGATGTTCCACAGGAAGATTTGATTTGGCAAGATCCAATTCCTGCAGGCACAACTTCTTATGATGTTGCTGCTGTCAAAGCAAAGATTGAAGCAACTGGTCTATCTGTATCAGAGTTAGTTGCAACTGCATGGGATAGCGCTCGCACATTCCGCGGATCAGATCTTCGCGGCGGTGCAAATGGTTCTCGTATTCGCCTAGAGCCTGCTCGCAATTGGGTGGGTAATGAACCTGCACGTTTGAACAAGGTTCTTGCAGTTCTTGAGCCAATTGCAAAGGAAACTGGCGCAAGCATCGCAGATGTAATTGTCTTGGCTGGAAATATTGGAGTGGAAAAGGCTGCAGCTGCGGCTGGTGTAAAAATTGCGGTTCCATTTGCTCCAGGTCGCGGTGATGCAACGCAAGAGCAGACCGATGTGAATAGCTACAAGGTCCTAGAGCCAATTCACGATGGTTTCCGTAACTGGGTTCAAAAGAGTTACGCAGTTTCTCCAGAAGAATTACTTCTAGATCGTGCCCAGTTGATGGGGTTAACAGCTCCTGAAATGACAGTTCTTATGGGTGGAATGCGCGTTCTTGGAACAAACCACGCAGGAACTTCACACGGTGTATTTACAAAGAATGTTGGCGCACTTACATCTGATTTCTTTGTGAACCTAACTGACATGAAATATGTCTGGGAGCCAGCAGGGGAGAACCTCTACAACATCCGTGATCGCAAGAGCGGTGCTGTTGATTGGACCGCAACTCGTGTGGATCTAGTCTTTGGTTCAAACTCGATTCTTCGCTCATACGCTGAGGTCTATGCCCAAAATGACAACAAGGAAAAGTTTGTTAAGGACTTTGTTGCTGCATGGACCAAGGTGATGAACGCAGATCGCTTCGATCTTCTCGGGTAGTTATACGATAATCACATGATTCCTCAACGCAGGCTTGGCCCATACTCTGTTTCAGCGATTGGAATGGGCTGCATGCATTTGTCCTTTCCCAATGAACGGCATCCGGATTTGCTCAACCAACCAGATGCTGCAATTGCAGCAATCCATGCAGCATTAGATGCGGGCATTACTCTTTTGGATACCGCTGATATCTACGCGCCGAGCTGGAACACAATGGGTCACAACGAGCTATTGGTCGGAAAAGCCTTTGCGAGCTGGAGTGGAACGCCTGAACAAAAGAGCAAAGTAGTCATCACGACTAAAGCGGGCATCACCCGTGA
>JBDLUF010000048.1:0-9114 GCA_039805445.1 Actinomycetota bacterium
TTTGATCCACTCTGGCTTGCGCTCAATTGGAGTTAAAGCGTTACGGGCTTCAATGCGCAGAAGCTTGCGTCCTTCTGGTGCCATTGTCATGCGCTCACTCTTTTCAATGATTCGAATATATGTCGTTCAACTAATGGAGCAACTTCATCAATCGTAATCAAACGTTGTAATTCGATCTCCAAAGATGTGACATCTGCATCTGAAATGCCGCAGGGGACAATGCTTTTAAATGCCGATAGGTCGGGATTAACGTTGAGGGCAAAACCATGCATCGTTACACCCTTTGCAACACGAATTCCGATAGCTGCGATCTTGCGGTCACCTTGAGAATCTCGAACCCACACCCCAGAGCGTCCATCGATGCGTTGAGTTTCCAATCCCAAATCAGAGCAGACCGCTATTAATCCAGATTCAATCTCTCGAACAAATCCAACCAGCTCTGTTGGTTTCAATAACTTCACAATGGGATAACCCACTAGCTGACCAGGGCCATGCCAGGTAATTCGACCACCGCGATCTACATCAATAACTGGGGTTCCATCAGTTGGTCTTTCAGAATCATCTGTTCTACGTCCTGCCGTAAAAACCGATGGGTGCTCTAGCAGCAACAATGTATTAGGACGTTTTCCATCAACTACATCTTGATGGATAGCTCGCTGAGATTCCCAAGCCTTTTGGTACTCGACTAACCCATGGCGAGATAGAGCGATCGCCGAATCTGAAGGAGTTTCCAAGAGGGGCACACCCATAGCCTAAAGGTAGGATCGCCCCCTAACCAATTGAGGGCCGTGAGGCCATTTGAAGGCTGAAAGGTCCATATACGTGTCCAGCACATTGAGTAAGAAGAGCCGACGCCCACTTGTATACGCCATGCTTGTAATTTTCCTATGGATCGGTGCCAGCGGTGTTTTTGGCCCACTTTTTGGAAAGCTCTCAACGGTTCAAGAAAATGACAACTCTGCATTTTTGCCAGATAGTGCCGAATCAACTCAGGCGGCAAAAATAATTGCAAAATTTAATGCTGATGCCAATCAGAACCTTCCAACCTTAGTTTTGTACTTGGGTGAAGTAAATCCAGAAAAAATCGCTGCGCTCAATGCACATCTTGCGCAGTTGGGCCCTAAGAAGATCATCGGCACAGATGTTCCAATCTCAAAGTATTTGACTCCTGGACAGCAGATTTATGCATTCCCATCTCAAGATGGCAAGGCGTTGCTAGTAAACCTTCCCTTTAAATCCGATACCGCAACAGATCTGCTGCCCAACAATAAACCGGCTCTTCCTGAAGTAATTGAAACACTTCGCGAGGATTCTGCTGAGTTTGCAAAGAGTGTTGGACTCACCTCTAATGTGACCGGAATCGGCGCACTGCTAGGTGATTTGTTTGGAGCATTTGAGGGTATTGACTCTTCACTTCTGCTCACAACCCTTGGTGTTGTTTCAATCATTTTGATCGTTGTGTATCGCTCACCATTCCTTTGGATTCTGCCGTTATTTGCAGCGGTGATCGCACTGTCAACAGCAGGTGGACTTGTTTATCTGCTGACTAAAAATGATTTCATTGATTTAAATGGTCAGTCTCAAGGAATTTTGTCGGTACTTGTTTTAGGTGCCGCAACCGATTATGCCTTGCTGTTAATTTCTCGTTATCGCGAAGAGCTCCATCACCACGATCATCCAGCGCAAGCGATGAAAGCTGCCTACAAGGGAGTATTCGAGCCAATTTTGGCTTCGGGTGCCACGGTAATTGCAGCGCTCTTAGTTTTACTTCTCAGTGATCTGTCTGGAAACCGTGGATTAGGTCCAGTGGGTGCAATTGGTATCGCGGCAGCAATGGTGACAATTCTTACCTTGCTGCCCGCATTGCTCGTAGCCTTTGGACGTTGGATTTTCTGGCCACGAATTCCTCGCAACGATGATGTCAATGCACAGTTAACAGGTACCTGGGCAAAGATCGGATCCGCGGTTGAAAAGCGTCCTCGAAAGTTATGGATTATTACCGCCGTTGTACTTGCAATTCTTGCCGGCTTTTCAACCACATTAAATGCAAAGGGTTTATCTACAGCTGATGCATTCACGCAACGCCCAGATTCAGTTGTTGGTCTTGAACTTCTTGGGGAGCATTTCCCGGGTGGCTCTGGCCAACCGACAGAGGTTGTTGTCCGCAAAGAGTTGATTGATCCAGTCTCTGCCGCACTCATGGGTGTTGAAGGGGTTTCTTCAGTTGAGCCAACACGTGTGTCGCAAGTAATTCCGGGTCAACCATTGCCTGCAATCAAAGAGGTTGATGGTGCAGTGATTTTGAATGCAACACTTGCACTCAATCCTGATTCAGTTGAAGCTCGTGATGTCATTCCAGAGATCAGAGAAGCTGTTCATGCGATCGACCCAGGCATTTTGGTCGGTGGAAGTACCGCAGTTGCCTTTGATACAGATGTCTCTGCAAATCGAGATAACAGAACGATTATCCCAATCGTTCTAGTGCTCATTACGCTCATCCTTGGTCTGCTGCTTCGAAGCATTCTGTCGGCGGCGTTGTTGCTTGGAACAGTTGTTCTCTCATTCTTTGCAACGCTAGGTGCGTGCCAGCTGGTATTTGAAAATATCTTTGGGTTCAAGGGAGCTGATACCTCTTTCCCATTGTTTGCTTTCATCTTCCTAGTTGCACTTGGTATTGATTACAACATCTTCTTGATGACTCGAGTCCGTGAGGAAAGCGCCAAGATCGGCACACGTGCTGGCGTTATTAAAGGCCTAACTGTTACGGGTGGAGTTATCACTTCAGCCGGAATCGTTCTTGCGGCAACCTTTGCAGTTCTAGGCGTTCTACCTTTGGTATTTTTGGCTGAATTAGGTTTTGCAGTCGCTTTTGGTGTCCTGTTAGACACCTTGATCGTTCGAACCATTTTGGTACCTGCACTTGTCCATGACATTGGTGGAAAAGTTTGGTGGCCTTCTAAGTTGCAGAACTCATAACTATGAGTTTGCGGGTTGGAATTGCAGGGTACGGACTAGCTGGTCGTTACTTTCATGCACCTTTACTAAAAGGGTGCGGCTATGAAGTAGCAGCGGTTCTTTCCTCAGACGCAACCCGCGCAGCTCACGCAACAGAAGATTTCCCCCATACGGTTGTTGTTTCATCGATGCCAGAGTTGCTTTCTCAACGCTTAGATCTTGTGGTTGTGGCATCTGCAAATATTGTTCACGCCGAACAAGCTATTTCAGCCCTTGAAGCAGGCATTCCAACTGTCGTAGACAAACCCATGGGCAGAGATTTCAATGAAACGAAGAGAATCATTGATGTTGCCACACATCGTGGAGTTCCTGTTTCAACCTTCTTTAATCGTCGATGGGATAGCGACGCTCTGACGATCAAGAAGGTTCTTGCAAGTGGTGTCTTAGGTGAGATTCATCGTATGGATTCCAGATTTGAACGTTTCCGTCCAGAGGTCAACGCGCAATCCTGGCGTGAGAATATGAGCGCACAAGAAGGTGGGGGACAGTTACTAGATCTTCAACCTCACTTGATTTCGACTGCAATTGATTGGTTTGGCAATGCCCATCTTGTTACTGCAACTGTTAGATCTATTCGTGGGGCAGCAGATGATGATGCGGTACTTGTTTTGCGACATGACAACGGAGTGAGCTCTTACTTATCTGCCAGCGCCGTTGTTGGAGCACCTGGTCCTCGAATTCGAATTTTGGGAAGTAAAGGCGCACTAGTTATTAACGAGTTAGATCCACAAGAGGCATTACTGCGTGCAGGAAAGTTCCCTGAAGGTGGGTCTTGGTCTGAGCCAACTACTTCAGTTGCGCACATTCATCGCGGTGATCAGGTTGAAGAAATTCTTGGTGAACCCGGTAATTACGCACTGTTTTACTCCGCGGTTGCCTCTGCAATTACCAATGGCTCTTCTTGGCCGATATCTAATGATGATGCCTTACTGGTAGCGCAGATTATTGATCAAGCTCGAAAGATCGGTACAGATGTCTAGTAGTTCAGAGGTTTTGATCGTTGGAGCAGGTTTAGCGGGTTTGAATGCGGCAATCACGTTACAAAATGCGGGTGTTGATGTTCAGATTGTCGAGGCAAGCGATAGAGCAGGTGGTCGTGTTACCTCAGATGTGATTGATGGTTTTATCTGCGATCGTGGCTTTCAACTTATTAATTCACGGTACCCAGCACTACAAGAGTTAGATGTCATTAAAGAAATCGATTTCATAGCTGCACCTCGCGTAATCGAAGTGGCCCTTGATAATGACCGACATGCATTGGGGGATCCGCGTGTAGCACCGTGGACCGCATTTGATCGCGCAACGGGAACGATCCCCGAAAAACTAGCCTTACTTCGCTTTCTTGCAAGCAAACCACCATCACATTTTTCAGTAGAAGACTCCCTCAAATCTTTGGGATCTACCTACGACCGAGTCCTGCGTCCATTCTTGCACGGAGTATTTCTTACCGATCCAAAGAATGTTGATGCTGGCTATGGTCAATCAATAATTAAGAGCTTTGTTACCGGCTCACCGGGGCTGCCTCGCAAAGGTGTCGCGGAGCTATCAAATGCGTTAGCAGCTCGGGTGAAAAACATCACCTATCGAACTCAGGTGAATACAGTTGAAAACGGAACGGTTCACACCTCGGCTGGAACATTTACTGCTAAGAAAGTAGTCGTTGCAACGGATGCAACTACAGCCACCCAAATTCTTGGTTTGCCTGAAGTTCCGCGAATGGCTGGATGTATTACCTGGTATCACGCAGTTGTGAATAATCCTTCAGGCACGGGACGTTTAGTTGTTGATGGTCAAAATCGTGGACCAATCATCAACACCATCGTTGTTTCTGATATTTCGGCTGACTATTCACCTGTCGGTTCTCATTTACTTTCGACAACAACAGAGTTAGGTACAACAGAATCTGATGTGCGACGTCATCTATCGATTATCTGGGGGACCAGCACACATGATTGGCAGTTGATTGCAAAGTATGAAATACCGGCTGCGTTACCTATTCAAAGCATCGGACGCACATTAAGTCAGTCGGTAAAGATCTCAGATGAAGTATTTGTTATAGGTGATCACAGAGCGGTTCCTTCGCAGCAAGGAGCTTTGTTTTCAGGTCGCTTAGCTGCGGAGTTAATCCTCAATTAATTGAGCTAGAGCTTCAGAGATATGAGGGTAATCCCAAGTAAATCCTGCCTCTTGCAACACATGTGGAATTACTCGTTTTGAGCCAAGTACTTCAGATGAAAATCCACCCAATGCAACCTTGAGCGCAATAGCAGGTGCCGGAAATAACGCTGGGCGGTGCATAGCGCGGGCAAGTGCAGCGGTGAACTCTTGATTGGTAACTGGGTTTGGCGCGGTTAAATTGACTGGACCTGAGATTGGATTTTCCAACGCAAAGACAATCGCTCTAATTTGATCATGCAAGGTAATCCAAGACCACCATTGCTTTCCATTTCCTAACTTTCCGCCAAGACCTAAACGGAAAAGTGGCAACATCTTTCCAAGTGCACCACCAGTTGGATCTAAAACTAAACCTGTACGGATCTTTACAGTTCGAACATCTCCTGCAAGATCAGCAGCACCTTCCCACTCGCGACACACAGCGGCTAGGAAATCATCACCGGCACGATCTGTTTCGACAACTGCGCGGTTTCCGCTTTCACCATACCAACCAATTGCAGAGGCAGAGATAAAAACTTGAGGCTTTAACTCCGCGACGGCTTTAGCGATCGCAGTAGTTCCCAATAGTCGCGAATTAAGAATCTCGCTCTTGTACTTCTTATTCCATCGCTTATCGCCAACACCAACGCCAGCTAAGTGAATGATTGCATCCACACCACGTAAAGGTTCTAAATCAACAAAACCTGTTTGTGGATCCCACTGGACTTCATCGGCACCGACTGGGGTGCGACGTACTAAACGCTGAACAGTGTGGCCTTCTGCCTTTAAATGACCAACCAGTGCTGTTCCGATTAAACCGGATGCGCCAGTGATTGCGATGCGTTGTGGAACTGACATGAACTGTTAGAGACCTAGATCCGATTCAAAAGCGCCACCTTCTAGGCGCTCCTTTAAGGTGACTAGGAATCGTGCAGCATCTGCTCCATCGACAACTCGGTGGTCATATGACAAACCAAGGTAAACCATTGAACGGATAGCAATTGTTTCGCCACCATCCTCACCACGGACAACCATTGGACGCTTAACTACTGCGCCAAGACCAAGGATTGCAACCTGAGGTTGATTGATGATTGGAGTATCAAACAGCGCGCCACGGCTTCCGGTGTTTGTCAGTGTGAACGTTCCGCCACCAAGCTCATCTGGAGTTACCTTGTTGTCGCGGGTGCGAGCTGCAAGATCTGAAATCTTTCGTGCGATTCCACCCATGTTCAAGTCACCAGCGTTAGCGATGACAGGTACGAGCAAACCGCGCTCAGTATCTACTGCAACGCCAAGGTGTTCTGCACCGTGATAAGTAATTTGATCACCTTCAACTGATGAGTTAAGTACAGGGTGTTGCTTCAACGCTTCACATACCGCAACTGCGAAGAATGGAAGGAATGAAAGCTTTACACCTTCACGTGCTTCAAAACTTGCCTTTGCGCGATCACGCAGACGTGCAATCTTTGTTACATCAACTTCAACAACTGTTGTTAACTGCGCGCTAACCTGAAGTGATTCAACCATGCGGGCTGCAATAACTTTGCGTAGTCGTGACATGGTCACTGTTGTTCCACGTAGTGGCGAAACTGCGACCACTGGTGGCTTAGCTGCAGATGGAGTTGATGCCGCGGCAACTGAAGCTACAGGTGCGACAGGGCGAGCAAGCGCTTCAACATCTTCGCGACGAATTCTTCCGCCGATTCCTGTTCCCTTAACCTGCGCGAGGTTTACACCAAGCTCTGATGCAAGTTTGCGAACTAGGGGAGTGACATACGCATCTGCTGGTTGAGAGACCGGTGCAGGTGATGCAACAGGTGCAGGCGGTGGTGTCACTGGTGCGGAAACAACCGGTGCAGCAACTACTGGTGCAGGTGTAGGAGTCACGGGAGCTGCAACAACTGGTGCTGCTGCAACTGGAGCAGCAGGAGCAGAAACAGCTCCACTTGCAGCGCCGATTAATCCAAGACGAGCACCAACTGGAACAGTTGTATCAACTGCAACATCAATTGCAAGAAGAGTTCCGGCTACTGGTGAAGGAATTTCAGTATCAACCTTGTCAGTAGAAACCTCTAGAAGTGCTTCATCAACTGCAACAGAGTCGCCAACATTTTTTAGCCATCGTGTAACTGTTCCCTCAGAAACACTCTCGCCAAGTGCTGGCATCGTAATAACTGTTCCTGCACCTGTTGGTGCTGAAGTAGCAGGCGCAGCTGGTGCTGCGGGTGCTGGAGGAGGAGTGACAGGTGCAGCAGCAACTGGTGCTGGTGTTTCAACTACTTGAGCACCTACAGGAGCAGCTGGCGCAGATGCAGCAGCACCGTCAGCGATGATTGCTAGCTCTGCTCCAACTGGAACGGTTTGATCAATCTGAACAACGATTTTTTGCAAGGTTCCAGAAACCGGTGAAGGGATCTCTGTATCAACCTTGTCAGTTGAAACCTCTAGAAGTGGTTCATCAACATTTACATGATCGCCCTCGGCCTTTAACCAACGAGTGACTGTGCCTTCGCTAACGCTTTCGCCAAGTGCTGGCATCGTTACTGAGAATGTCATCTTTTTCTCTCCTTGGTTATCCGTGTGCGTGAAGCGGTTTGCCTGCAAGTGCCATATGAGCTTCGCCCATTGCCTCTGACAGTGTTGGGTGTGCGTGGATCAAAGGTGCGACATCACTTGCGCGAGCCTCCCAGTTGTAAATTAATTCTGCTTCGGCAAGAAGTTCACCAACACGTGCACCAACCATATGGACACCAAGAACTGGGCCATCCTTTTGGGCAACGAGCTTGATCGAACCAGCGGTGTTGAGAATCTGCGCCTTACCATTTCCGGCTAAGTCGTATGAAAGCTCTACAACATCATGTCCGCGCTTCTTTGCTTCCGCCGTTGTTAAACCAACAGATGCAACCTCTGGATCTGAATAGGTAACACGTGGAATACCGTCGTAATTAATAGCGCGTGGGTTTAATCCTGCGATCTCTTCTGCAACCAAAATTCCTTCTGCAAAACCTACGTGGGCTAGCTGCAAGGTTGGGATCAAATCTCCAACCGCCCAGATTCCAGGTACATTGGTGCGGCACTTGTCATCCACAAGTACATATCCACGGTCCATTCCAATACCCTGCTCTTCATACCCAAGATTTGCCGATACTGGGCCGCGGCCAACAGAGACCATCAAAATTTCTGCAGAGAAACTCTTTCCATCTTCAAGAGTTACAGTCACGCCATCTGCTGTCTTAACCGCTGACTGAAAACGAACACCTAATTCAAAGTTAATTCCACGCTTGCGGAATGCTCGTTCCAGCTGCTTGCTTGAGGACTCATCTTCGAGTGCGATCAAGTGAGGCAGACCTTCGATAATCGTTACCTCAGCACCAAATGATTTCCACACAGATGCAAACTCGCAACCGATAACTCCGCCACCAAGAACAATCACGCTCTTTGGAACGTAAGACATTTTTGTGCCGTGGTCCGAAGTAATAATCTTTTCGCCATCGATCTCTAAACCAGGAAGTGTTTTTGCATATGAACCGGTTGCAAGAATTACATTTTTGCCGGTGTAACGGGTTCCGTTAACTTCAACGGTGTCTTTTCCGACTAGCTTTCCGTAACCCTCGATGTATGTAATGTTTCGAGACTTCACCAAACCAGACAAACCTTTGTGGAGCTTGTTGATGACTCCATCCTTATAGGCGTTAACGCCAGCCATATCGATGCCATCAAAGGTTGATTTAACGCCAAAGTGAGAACCTTCACGTGCGCCATCTGCGATCTCCGCTGAATGCAACAACGCCTTGGTTGGAATACAACCGCGGTGTAAGCATGTTCCGCCGACCTTGTCCGCTTCGATCAAGGCAACGCTTAAACCAAGCTGCGCGCCGCGAAGAGCAGCGGCGTAACCACCACTTCCTCCACCAAGGATGACGAGATCAAATTGAGACACTAAAC
>JBDLUF010000049.1:0-9010 GCA_039805445.1 Actinomycetota bacterium
GGTTCAATCTATGTTGAAGTTTGCTCAGTCTGCCACCCGTTCTACACAGGTAAGCAGCGCATCCTTGATACTGGTGGTCGCGTGGCTAAGTTCGAAGAGCGCTTCGGTAAGAAGAACTAGCTTTCTAAAGAAACCGCATCGCAGCCCTTGTCGGGTTGCGGTCGCGGTTTTTTTATTTCCCAAGGTTTAAATCAACAATAGCGCCGTAATAGAAAGGAGCAGTCGATGAGCAATGATCGCTTTGCATCAGCACATGAAATGGTGCGCGAGTACGCCGAACTTGAAGAGAAGATGGCTGATCCATCTATTCACGAGGATCAAGCAAATGCTCGCAAGCTTGGACGACGTTATGCCCAGCTTGGTCCTGTTGTTGCAGGGTTCAAAGCCTGGAAATCATCAGAGGATGACTTGTTAGCAGCAGCAGAACTTGCAGATGTTGATCCTGAATTTGCTGCCGAGATTCCAGCGTTAGAGGCGGCACGTGATGCTGCAGCGGAAAAGTTAGAGGAGCTATTGCTACCACGTGATCCCAATGATGATCGCGATGTTATTTTGGAAGTCAAAGCCGGTGCAGGTGGAGATGAGTCAGCGCTGTTTGCTGGCGATCTACTGCGCATGTACATGCGTTATGCAGAAAAGCACAACTGGAAAGTTGAAATCATTGATGCCACCGAAAGTGAAATGGGTGGATACAAAGATATTTCTGTAGCGGTTAAATCAAAGGGAACTGCAGCACCTGGAGAATCACCGTATGCACGTTTGAAGTTTGAAGGCGGAGTTCACCGTGTACAGCGCGTTCCGGAAACTGAAAGCCAGGGGCGCATTCACACATCAGCAGCTGGTGTTTTGATCCTTCCTGAAGCAGAAGAAATCGATGTGGAATTGAATATGAATGATATACGCGTAGATGTGTACCGCTCATCAGGTCCTGGTGGACAGTCAGTTAATACAACCGACTCTGCTGTGCGTTTAACTCACGTGCCAACTGGAATTGTTGTTTCATGCCAAAACGAAAAGAGCCAGTTACAGAACAAGGAATCCGCGCTTCGTATTTTGCGTGCACGCCTATTGGCAGATGCACAAGAAAAGGCTGAAGCCGCTGCATCTGCAGAACGTAAGAGCCAGGTTCGTACAGTGGATCGTTCAGAAAGAATCCGCACGTACAACTTTCCAGAAAACCGCATTAGCGATCACCGCGTTAACTACAAAGCAAACAACTTAGACGCGGTATTAAATGGCGATTTAGATGACATGATCCAAACTTTGCTGGATGCTGACAAAGCGGCACGTTTGGCTAACGCTAACTAAAATGCGCAGTGTGGCTTAAATGAAAATTAAGGAAATACTGCGGGATGCTAAATCCCAATTAGCTGAATCTGGTATTTCCGAAGTTGATGCCGAACATCTACTTGCTCATGTTCTTGGTTTGTCTCGCATGGATCTTCATAACCCTGTCTTAGTTGAATCAACGTTGCTAGCCTTTGAAGATAAGGAAGTTTTAGAGGAACAGTTTTACGATCTGTTAGATCGAAGACTGAGTTTTGAACCCTTGCAATACCTAACAGGTGTTGCTGGTTTTAGATATTTAAATATCGAAGTTGGCCCAGGTGTATTGGTGCCACGTCCTGAATCTGAACTATTGGTAGAGGCTGTCTTGCAACATATCGAGAATCTGCCTGCCCCAGTTAGCGTTATCGATTTAGGTGCAGGCTCTGGTGCGTTGTCACTAGCCATCGCAACAGAGGCACCAACAACACGTGTGATCGCTGTAGAGAAAAGTCCAGAAGCCTTGTTCTGGTTAAAGAAAAATGTCTCTGTTATTGCTGAAAATGTACGTGTTGTAGAAGGCGATGTCGTTGATGTTCTTCCGGGTATTAAATGCGATGTTGTAATTGCAAACCCTCCCTATGTGCCTGACTCACAAGAGCTGCCGAGAGATGTTGCAGGTTTTGAGCCTCACATCGCATTATTTGGTGGCCCAACCGGAATGGAGATTCCGCAGCTTTTCATTACCGCGGCGGCTCGTCTCTTAAAGCCTGGGGGAGTATTGGTTATTGAACACACTGAAGAACAAGGTGGTGTAATCGCGACCGCGCTGTCAGTAGATTTTTTAGAGGTTGCCCTGCATGATGACCTAGTAGGACGACCACGTTGGACAAGTGCGGTGAGGAGGTAGCCATGGCAAAGGATATTGATCTTAAAAAGGGCGAACTTTCTCGTCATGTTAACAAGGCTGCTAAAGCAATCGCCGATGGTTTCATCATCGTCATTCCAATGGAGCACAGTTACGCATTTGCTTGTGATGCCTTTAGACAGGATGCGGTTCGTGCGATGCATGTATTACGTGGAGATCCATTATTTACTGCAGCACAAGTGATTGTCGGAAGTGTAAAAACCACTGAAGGAATTATTCGCGAAGTAACACCTGAGATAAAAGGTTTGATGAAAAAGTATTGGCCCGGAATGGTTTCCTTAAACCTTCGACCACAACTAGGTCTTAGCTGGGACCTAGGAGATAACAATCAACTTGACCGTGTAAGTGTTCGACTTCCCAAAGCAAAGTTTGCAAAAGCCTTAGTCTCACAAACTGGACCACTTGCTATTGCAAGTGCGGCTCGAAAGTCGATGCCCGCCCCACAATCATTAAGCGATGTCTTGGTTTTGGATTCAGATGTTGCCCTGAAGTTTGATAATGGAAAGCTTCGTAAGGGTCCGATTTCGACTGTGATTGAGGCGGATGAAACCGGCGTGCGGGTACTGCGCATTGGAGCGGTCTCGCTAGAGGAAATTCAGGCAATCGTTCCAGGTGCTACGAGCGCGTAAGCCCTTCGCCCTATAGGGTTTGGACATGTCCGAAACCTTTTATGGCCCAGATTTCAACCTTTTAACCTCGCAGGATCCTGAGATCGCAGCGGTTCTCTTATCTGAACTCAAGCGTCAACAGACCAATCTGCAGTTAATCGCCTCTGAGAACTTCACATCACGTGCAGTTCTGGCAGCTTTAGGGTCAACCCTTTCCAATAAGTACGCCGAAGGTTATCCAGGCAAGCGTTACTACGGTGGTTGCGAAGAGGTAGACAAGGCTGAATACCTTGCAATTGATCGCGCAAAATCTCTATTTGGTGCAGAGCATGCAAATGTTCAACCGCACTCAGGTGCATCTGCAAATGTTGCGGTGTATCAAGCATTTACAAAGCCTGGCGACACTGTTCTTGCGATGGATTTGGCACATGGTGGTCACTTAACCCATGGATCTCCAGTCAACTTTTCTGGAAAGTGGTTCAACATCGAGTCTTACGGTGTTCGCCAAGACAATGAATTAATTGATTATGACCAACTACGTGAACAAGCAATTCGCACAAAGCCAAAGATGATCTGCTCTGGTGCAACTGCGTATCCATCACTTGTTGATTTTGCAAAGATTCGCGAAATCTGCGATGAAGTCGGCGCAATTATGTGGGTAGATGCAGCGCACTTCATCGGTCTTGTGGCTGGAAAGGCGATTCCATCACCAGTTCCTTATGCAGATGTTGTTTCCTTTACGACACACAAAGTTTTGCGTGGTCCACGTGGCGGAATGATTTTGGCAAAGGCACAACATGCGGCAGCGATCGATAAGGCGGTATTCCCTGGAATGCAGGGTGGACCGATTATGTCTGCGGTAGCTGGCAAGGCGATCGCTTTGGCCGAGTGCGCAACACCTGCGTATCAAAAGTATGCGAAGGATGTCATTGTTAATGCAAAGGCCCTAGCTGCAGCACTTGAAGCAGAGGGTATGCGCGCAGTATCTGGTGGCACCCAAACTCACCTGGCATTGATGGATATTCGCAGCACCGGCGTTACTGGCAAGGTCGCCGATGAGCGTTGTGGAGCTGCAGGAATTGTGATGAACAAGAACTCAATTCCTTACGATCCAGAGAAGCCAGGAATCACAAGTGGTATTCGTGTTGGTTCACCTGCAACAACAACCCAAGGAATGGGTGTTGAAGAGATGAAGCAGATCGCAACTTTAATTTCGAGGGCGATCAAAACTGATGATGCATCGGCTCATGCTGCGATCAAATCTGAAGTTCATGCACTAACTGCCCGTTTTCCTATTTACCAGGCGTAATCAGCTTCGATGCGCGAGTACATGATCACGCTGCTAATTTCAGCAGCATTGTGTTACCTCATTACTCCGCTAGTGCGTACCCAAGCGATTCGATTTGGTGCAGTTGCCGCGATCCGCGATCGAGATATTCACAGCGTTCCCACTGCACGGTGGGGCGGCGTTGCGATGTGGGCAGCGATGGCGTTGACCTTTGCCATCGTTAACCATCTGCCGTTAGTTGGAAAATCCTTTGGCCATGAAGCGCAAGGAATTTTCTTAGCATCAACTGCAATCGTGTTGCTCGGAATGGCTGATGATCGTTTCCAGCTGGATGCTTTAACAAAACTTGCAGGACAAGTTTTCGTTGCAGGTATTTTGCTGATCTATGGAATTCAGATTTTGTGGCTACCAATTAACGGCGTTATTACCTTGCCACCGAGCATTGGACAGTTAGTAACCGTATTGATCGTCTTAGTAGTAATTAACGCAGTTAACTTTATTGATGGAATGGATGGATTAGCGGCAGGAATCGTTGCGATTTCAGGTATTGCATTCTTTGCCTTTGCTTACTTATTGGCGGTTGATTACGGCTTTAGCCGTGCAGGTGCTCCATCGCTGACAACCGCGGTTTTGGTGGGTATTTGCCTTGGTTTCTTGCCCCATAACATCAATCCAGCCAAAATCTTTATGGGTGATAGTGGTTCGATGTTGTTGGGCTTACTACTTTCAGCTGCGGCAATTACTTTGACCGGCCAAGTAGATCCCAATGCAATTTCCGCTGAATCACTTGGACCTACCTTGCTTCCGTTATTGCTTCCCTTTGCAGTTCTTGCGATTCCATTTCTAGATTTGCTCTTGGCCGTCGGTCGACGAGTTAAAGCGGGACGTTCACCATTTGCACCTGACAACCAACATTTACATCACCGTTTGCTCAGCGCAGGTAATTCAACAAATAAGACAGCCGTGATTTTGTACTTATGGACTGCAACAATTGCATTTCCGGTAACTGTCTTAGCTTTTGCACCATGGTGGGTTGCATTGATTACCGTTGTTGTCTTAATTGGAATTAGTGTGATTGTCATGAAGAGCAAGAACAAGGTTTCAGCATGACGGAAAAAAGCAATGAATCGCAGTTGCTACGTGGAGCATTTCTTCCGACATTAATTGTTGGATTGGTAGCGATCGCCATCTCTGCATTTATTCAGGGCTTGAGTGGTTTTTGGGGAGCTCTACTTGCGCAGTTTGTTGTAGTGATCTTCTTTGTCATTCATATCGCTGTTTCGCGAATGACTCGAAACTTAGATCCCATTTCGACAATGGCGATGGCGCTCTTTTCCTACTTCGCCAAGTTGTTTGGTTTGGGCTTGCTGCTGTGGGCGATCTCCAAATTCACCGAGCGAGAAACGATCAACCGAACAGCTTTTGGGATTACCGCTGTGGCGCTGACAATCGCATGGCTATGGGGCGAAATTGCCAGTTACATGAAACTTCGCCTACATTTGCCCCTTCCTGAGTCCAACAAGCAGCAGTAGATTTACCACCCCGAGGCAAGGAGTTCCCATGGCTAACCGTGAAGAGAATGCAATGTGGTCCATCTTTGGATACCTCCTATCTGGGTTGATCTTCTGGGGAGGCGTCGGAATCGCCCTGGATAAGTGGCTCAACACCGGGTACTTCACTTTGACCGGCCTGCTCGTAGGAATCAGCGGGGCGATCTATCTGATCTGGCTCCGATTCGGCCGCGAATAACCCCTCAGCCACGCTCAACATCACAGCCCCTAGGCCTATTTCGATTTCTCATAAATAACCCCTCTCGCATAGAGTTGCCCCGTCTTCCCGCCCTATCAATTTTGAGGAGTATGCGTGCGCGTTCAATTGCGTTCTGCCGCTGAGGGTGAGGGTTTCGTCCCACCTAGCAGCAATGACTTCGAACTTCCTCCAATTTTCGGCGACAACCCATACACAACTAAGCCAATTTTTCTGGTTTTACTTTCAGTGATTTTGATTTCAACATTTTTCATTTTGTCTTCACGTAAGGCTTCGATTATTCCTAGCAAGTTCCAATTTGCAGGCGAATCTGTCTATTCATTTGTTCGCGAGAATCTAGCTAAAGAGGTTATCGGGCATGACTTCCTGCGCTTTGTTCCGTACCTGTTCTCGCTCTTCACATTTATTCTTGTAAACAATATTTTTGGAATTATTCCTTTTATTCAATTCCCAACGATGTCCCGAGTTTCATTCCCATATGTATTGGCAATCTCTACATACTTGGTATTCCACTACGTTGGAGTTCGAAAGCAAGGCGCCTTTAAGTACTTCAAGGAAATCATGTTTATGCCTGGCGTTCCAAAGGCTGCATACATCTTGATCACTCCACTTGAAATTCTTACCTTCTTTGTAGTTCGCCCACTAACGCTTTCACTTCGTCTCTTTGCAAATATGTTTGCGGGCCACTTGTTGTTGCTCGTGTTTATCTTGGGTGGAGAACATCTACTTCAAGGTGTTATTGGTTTGAAGTTGATCAGCCCATTTGCCTTCGCAATTGGCATTGTGCTGACCTTCTTTGAATTCATGGTCCAATGCTTGCAGGCGTACATCTTTACTCTGCTCGCAGCTCTATACATCGCCGGCGCCCTTGCCGACGAGCACTAATAGGAAATAAGGAGAAATAAATGGAAGGCACACTCAACCTGGTTGGTTTCGGCCTCGCAGCAATTGGTCCCGGTGTAGCAACTGGACTTATCTTCGCCGCATACATCAACGGCGTTGCACGTCAGCCTGAAGCACGTAGCGTTCTACAGCCAATCGCGTTCCTTGGATTCGCGCTTGCTGAAGCTCTCGCACTCTTCGGTCTCGTTCTAGCATTCGTTCTCTAATTCGAAAATTTAAGGACAACTGATGCAATTTGTTAACTTAGCTTCGGAAGAGAAGTTGAATCCGCTTGTACCTCACACAGCTGAGCTTGTGGTTGGTGCGATCGCCTTCACCCTTCTATTCCTAACGCTTCGTAAGTTTGTAGTTCCAATGTTTGAGAAGGCTTTCGAAGCCCGAACCCATGCAATTCAAGGTGGAATCGAACGTGCTGAAAAGGCACAGGCAGAAGCTCAACGCGCATTGGCTCAATACACGGAGCAGCTATCAAAAGCACAATCAGAAGCACAGACACTTCGTGAAGAAGCTCGTGTTCAAGGTGCAGCAATCATTGAAGATCTTCGTGCCAAGGCACAAGAAGAGGCAGCTCGCATTACAGCAACTGCTCACGCTTCAATCGAAGCAGAACGTCAACAAGCGGTTACCTCACTTCGTAATGAAGTTGGTGCACTTGCAGTTGAACTTGCTTCAAAGATTGTTGGAGAAGCTTTGGATGATCAAGCTCGTCAATCACGAATCGTTGATCGCTTTCTTGAAGATCTAGAAAAGTCCAAGTAAGTCAATAGGTAAGGAAAAGGTAGAGAAAAAAATGAGAGCTCACTTCGGAGGCAGCAGCCGTAAGTCACTCGTGGCTTCACGTGTGTCACTTGATGCTGCCGTCAAAGGCGCAGATGCAAACAATGCATCTGCTCTGAGCTCTGAGCTTTTCTTTGTTGCAGATGTACTCAGCACAAACATTGCTGTACGTCGCGCACTTACCGATCCATCTCGCGATGGAAAGGCAAAGGCAGCATTTATCTCTGAACTATTTGGCAAGAAGGTTGGCGCGGTTGCACTTGGTTTAGTTACTGAGCTGTCAGGCCTGCGCTGGTCAGCACCAAAGGATCTTGTACTTGTTCTAGAACAGCTAGCGATCGAGGCGGAAGCATCAGCTGCCAATATTGCAGGCGAACTAGACCGTGTGGAAGATGAAATTTTCACAGCTGCAGCAGCCTTTGCTAGCTCAACTGAGCTACGTAAAGCGCTGACATCAGATGCTACGAATGCCAAGGCGACCTTAGTTGCCGACATTCTCAAGGGCGCATCTGGTTCAACTGTAAAGCTGGTTTCACAGATGGTGAATGCATGGAGAGGGCGCAGTATTGAGTCAGCATTTGCTGATTACCAAGCAGCGCTGGCAGCACGTCGTAACCGAGTTATTGCTTTGGTTCGCGTCGCCGCTCCATTAAGCCAAGCACAGCAAGATCGTCTAGCTACAACTTTAACTAGCAAGGTTGGACAACCAGTTCGTATCAATATTGAGATCGATCCAACAGTGTTGGGTGGAGTATCAGTGAAGTTTGCAGATGAAATCGTTGATGGATCAGTTTCAAATCGTTTGGCTGGAGCCGCACGCGCTCTTGCTGGAAGCAAATAAAGGGAGAAACACATGGCAGACCTAAAGATCAATCCTGAAGAGATTCAGGGTGCCTTAGCGAACTTCGTTAAGTCATACGATCCAGGCGTTGCAGCTCGCGACGAAGTGGGAACCGTTAGCCAGGCAGGTGACGGAATCGCACGTGTTGAAGGGTTGCCATCAACAATGGCGAATGAGTTGTTGCAGTTTGCAAACGGCACACTCGGCCTCGCACTCAACCTAGACGTCCGTGAAATCGGTACCGTTATTTTGGGTAGCACAACAGGAATTGAAGAAGGAACATCTGTTCGTCGTACTGGCGAGATTCTCTCTGTACCAGTTGGCGATGGTTTCCTAGGTCGCGTCGTTGATGCACTTGGAAATCCAATTGATGGCAAGGGCGAGATCAAATCTGAAGCACGTCGTGCACTCGAACTACAGGCTCCCTCTGTAGTTCAGCGCCAACCTGTTAAGGAGCCACTCGCAACTGGTATCAAGGCGATCGATGCGATGACAGCGATTGGTCGCGGACAGCGCCAGTTGATCATCGGTGACCGTCAGACAGGTAAGACAGCGGTTGCTGTAGACACAATTATTAACCAGAAGGAAAACTGGAAATCTGGCGATAAGAAGAAGCAGGTTAAGTGTATTTA
>JBDLUF010000050.1:0-8967 GCA_039805445.1 Actinomycetota bacterium
TTGCAGCAAACAAGTCAGCAAATGTTGACCCAGTTGTTTACGAAGTAGATGACCAGGGAGATCCAGCAGTTGCAGGTCCAATCGCTCCTAAGGTTGCAGCAGAAGAGTGCGTAGTTGCACTAGTCGGCCCTGCTTACTCAGGCGCATCACGTGTTTCATTGCCAATTTACGAGTCAGCTGGTTTGCCAATCATCACACCATCAGCAACTAACCCAACACTGTGGGATTTCGGAAAGACAGTTTTCCACCGCGCAGTTTTGACAGATGATTACCAGGGTCCAGCACTTGCTCGCCTTGTAACATCAAAGGTTAAGAACGCTAAGGTGTTCTTGGTTAACGATGCAACTGATTACTCAGTAGGTCTTGCAAAGACTGTAGATATCACTCTTGCAGGTCGCCTTGTAGGCAAGGACACAACTCCTGCAGGCACAACAGATTTCACAGCAACAATTGCAAAGATCAAGAAGGCTAAAGCAAATGCTGTTATCTACACAGGCTACTTCTCACAGGCATCAGTGTTTGTTAAGCAGCTACGTGACTCAGGTTCAAAGATCACTTTCGCTGCTGGCGACGGAGTTCTTGATAACCAGTTCATCAAGCTTGCTCGCAAGGCAGCAGAAGGTGTTCTACTTTCAGCTCCAGCAATCCCAATGGAGACAGCATCTGCAAAGCTTGCAGCTGAAATGAAGAAGGCTGGTTGGACACCTGGTGTGTACACAACAGAGTCATACGATGCAGCTAACTTCTTCTTTGCGGCAATCAAGGCAGGAAATACTGATCGCGCTTCTATCAACAAGTACGTCTCAACCAAGTCATTCAAGGGTCTTTCTAAGACACTTAAGTTTGACGCACAGGGTGAGGTATCAGGCGCAGATGTAAATGGCTTCGTAATCAAGAACGGTAAGATCGTTCTTCTTGGAGCTATCAAGGCGTAATTACCAAGAAATTGGAATCGCTTTAAATAAGTACGGACAGAGTGGGCGGGTTTACCCGCCCACTCTGTCCCTTATAAAGTAAAGGTGAGAAATGGATTTTGCATTATTACGGGATGCTTTCTGGGGTTTAACCTTTGATGGCATTGCCCTCGGAGCGATCTACGCTCTCATCGCACTTGGCTACACCTTGGTGTACGGCGTTCTTCGCCTCATCAACTTCGCACACTCTGAAGTTTTCATGATCGGCACCTTTGCCTCACTGGTCACAGCGACGGGTCTGATGGGCGTCAATATTGAAGATGATCCTCGCACCGGTGCTTCTATGATTTTCACATTGCTGGTCTGTCTTGTTATTGCGATGTTGGCATCTGCCATTACCGCAGTACTTGTCGAAATTGTCGCTTACCGTCGATTGCGTCAAAGAGGTGCGACAAAGCTTGCAACCTTGATCTCAGCGATCGGTGTATCTATCTCCCTTGTCGAGTTGTTTAGAATTCTTACCAACTCACTTCCACGCGAGTTTCCGCGAATCATGGATAAGACCTTCTTAGTCAGTTTTGCAGGTGCCGATATTCGTAATGACAAGGTCATCGTGATTATCGCTGCAGGATTGATGATGTTTGCGCTAGAGCGCTTCATTACTAAGTCCCGCTTAGGTAAGGGAATCCGCGCCGTATCAATGGATGAAAACACATCTACATTGATGGGCGTCAACATCAATCGCGTCATCACAGTTACTTTTTTTGCTGGTGGCCTCATGGCAGGTGCGGCAGCATTTTTCTACATTCTGGTCTACGAGAACACCTCATTTAAGGTGGGCTTCTTCCTCGGAATTAGCGCATTCACCGCAGCTGTTCTTGGTGGAATCGGAAATCTCAAGGGAGCACTCTTTGGTGGATTTGCTCTAGGACTCATGGAGACTTGGACATCAGCTGTATTTGGTACAGCCTGGAAAGCGGTTATCTCATTTATTATCTTGGTATTGGTTCTACTTATTAAGCCGACAGGCTTATTTGGTGAGTCAATCCAGCAGGCGAGGGTCTAATGTTTAATTTCATCTCAGGAATGAATTTGCGCGATAGAGGCGCAGCGTATTGGGAGCGTTCACCTAAGTGGAGACGTGTAAGTCTTGCGATCTCCTTCATCGCCTTCTTCTACGCTCTTCCATTTTTAAACAATCCGCTGATCAATACTCCAGGATCTGATTTCCAATCTGTTCTGTTTTATCCAGTTGGTATGTATGTAATGATGGCAATCGGTCTTAATATCGTTGTTGGAAAATCAGGTCTTCTAGACCTTGGCTTCGTGGCATTTTTTGCAATCGGTGCCTACACAATGGCGATTCTAGGAACCAAGACATCTCTTAACTTTTGGCAGATTCTCCCCATAGGAGTAGGTCTTGCGATGTTGTCAGGTGTGCTTTTGGGTTCACCAACACTTCGACTTCGCGGTGACTATCTAGCGATTGTGACCCTTGGTTTCGGTGAGATTGTCCGCATCTTTGCAGTTAACACCGATGCAATTGGTGGAGCTCGCGGAGTTGCTGGTATTCCAACACCTCCAGATTTCTTTAACGCTAAGTTCACAATCTTGGATCCAAAGCCTTACTACTGGCTCTTGCTCACATTCACATTGTTGATCATCTGGATGGTTCGCCGTATGGCTGCTCGTCGTCCTGGTCGAGCATGGGATGCTATTCGCCAAGATGATGATGTGGCCCAGTTGATGGGTATCAACACTCGCAAGTACAAAGTGTGGGCATTTGTGCTTGGCGCAGCTGTTGCTGGTGTTGGTGGAGTTATTTATGCTTCACAGATTCTCTCGATTGTGCCAGATCAATTTAACTTGAACATCTCAATTTTGATTCTTGCTTGCGTTGTTTTTGGTGGAATTGGAAATGTTTGGGGTGTAATTCTTGGAGCTGTGTTACTTTCATTTACACCAGAACGAATTCGCTTCTTGAGCCAGCCACGTATCTTGGTTTTTGGTATCGCACTTGTTGTGATGATGAACCTTCGCCCAGATGGAATCTTGCCTAAGAAAAAACGTGAACACTTTGATCCCAACTGGGACACAGTTGAAGAATCAGGGGAAGGGGCGATCAAATAATGAGCGAAAATGTTCTTGAGTTAAAGAACATCACCATGAAGTTTGGTGGCGTTACTGCTCTGAATGAAGTCAACCTATTTGTAAAAAAGGGCGAGATCCTTGCCCTCATTGGTCCTAATGGCGCTGGCAAGACAACGGTTTTCAATGTAATTACTGGTGTTTACAAGCCAACATCTGGTGATGTTGTTTTCCAAGGCGAATCCATTGTTGGAAAAAAGCGCCATAAGATCACAAAGATTGGTATCGCTCGTACATTCCAAAACATCAGATTATTCGGTGAATCAACAGCGTTGGAGAATGTTGTGACCGGTGCCGATGTTCACTCAAAAACAGGTGTCGTTGGATCCATCTTTGGAACACCTCGATCACGGCGTGAAGAGAAGGCTAATCTTGAACGATCACTTGAGCTTCTAGAGTTCATGGGAATTAAGAAGCGTGCTGGTCAACTAGGAAAGAACTTGCCATATGGTGATCAGCGTCGTCTTGAAATTGCTCGCGCACTTGCGACCAATCCGAAGTTGCTTCTTTTGGATGAGCCAGCCGCAGGCTTTAACCCTGCTGAAAAGGTGGCTCTTGCTGAGACGATCAAAAGGATCCGCGATGCGGGTTACACAATCTTGCTGATCGAGCACGATATGTCATTAATTATGGGTGTTTCTGACCGAGTTGTAGTTCTAGATTTTGGAACCAAGATCGCAGATGGCACAACAACTGAAGTTCAAAATGATCCACGCGTTATCGAAGCGTATTTAGGAGCACCAGCAGATGCGTCTTGAAATTAAGGACCTACATGTCCACTATGGAAAGATCGAAGCGATCAAAGGTGTTTCAGTCGTGGTCAATGAAGGCGAGATCGTTACCTTAATCGGCGCTAATGGCGCAGGTAAGACAACGATGCTAAAGACCATCTCTGGGCTTCGTCCTGTAACCAGTGGTCAGATCCTCTTCAACGGTGAAGATATCTCCAAGATGCCGGCACATAAGCGTGCTGATCTTGGACTTTCACAAGCACCCGAAGGTCGCGGAATCTTTGTTGGTATGACTGTTTTGGAAAACCTGGAAATGGGTAAGTACAACCGCAAGGATCGCAAACAAGAGATGGCTGAGGATCTAGAGAAGGTTTACCACCTTTTCCCTCGACTAAAAGAGCGCGCCTTCCAGACTGGAGGAACTCTGTCAGGTGGAGAGCAGCAGATGCTTGCTATCGGCCGTGCATTGATGTCACGTCCAAAGGTTCTGTTACTTGATGAGCCTTCAATGGGTCTTGCACCATTGATGATTCAAAATATCTTTAACATCATCACCGAGATCAATAAGACTGGTGTAACAATCCTTCTCGTTGAGCAAAATGCACAGCAAGCGCTACAACGCGCACACCGTGCATATGTTCTTGAAGTTGGAAATGTTGTAAAGGAAGCTAAGGCTTCAGATCTTCTTAATGATCCAGCGGTTCGTGCCGCTTACCTGGGAACAGGTGCCCATTAATTTTTAGGATTTAAAATCATGCAGGTGATACGGGCAGTGCAGGTGCGCTGTCCGTTTTCATTTGTAATGACAATATCCCAGCAACACAAAGTCTTTCCGATCGAAACCGCGGTAGCAACACCTGTTACAACACCTGTTGCAGTTGCTTTGTGGTGGGTTGCATTGATATCAATGCCAACAATCTTTCGATCTGCTCCGGCGTTAAGCTGAGTTCCAATAGAGCCAAGACTTTCCGCTAAAACAACATTAGCTCCGCCATGAAGGATTCCCATCGGTTGAGTATTTCCCTCTACCGGCATTGTTCCAACAAGCCTTGTAAGTGAAGCCTCTGTGATTTGGATACCCATCTTTTTGTCGAGGGCTCCGCTTCCACGCTCTTTAATAATTGATAGATAATCCGGTTCAGTCATGCGTAGAGTCTAACTGGCACTCTACGATGCATCCATGACCAAACGCCTATTACTTATCGATGGGCACTCAATGGCGTATCGGGCCTTTTTCGCTTTGCCCGCCGACAACTTCACAACCGCACAGGGCCAACACACCAACGCTATTTATGGCTTTGCGACCATGTTGTTGTCCCTGCTTAGTAGTGAAAAACCTTCCCACGTTGCTGTTGCCTTTGATGTTTCACGTAAGACCTTTAGATCTGAGATCTTCCCTGAGTACAAAGCTAATCGCGCAAAAACCCCCGATGAGTTTCGCTCTCAGATGTCTTACTTACATGAGCTAGTTACCGCATTTGGAATCTCAACCTTTGAGGTTGAAGGTTTTGAGGCTGATGACATCATTGCAACGATCGCAAAGCAGGCAGAGCGAGAAGGCGCAGAGGTTCTTATCTGTACCGGCGATCGTGATTCATTCCAATTAGTTAATGACAAGACAACGGTGCTGTATCCAAAGCGTGGTGTTAGCGATCTCGCACGAATGACTCCAGCTGCTGTTCAGGAAAAGTATGGAATGTCTCCTGAGCAGTATCCAGATTTTGCAGCGTTACGTGGAGATCCCAGCGACAACCTGCCATCCGTTCCTGGTGTTGGAGAAAAGACTGCGGCTAAATGGGTTGTTGAGTATGGATCCCTCCATGAGTTAATCGCAAACATCGACAAGCTGGGTGGAAAGGTCGGTCAATCATTACGGGATTCAATTAATGATGTGATTCGAAACCGCGAACTGACTCAGTTAGTTGCCAATGTTCCTCTTGAACTCAGTATCGATGCTCTTGCCTGGAGCGGTGTTGATGAGAACAACACCAATCCGCTCTTTGAAAAACTAGAGTTCAAAACCCTCAAAGACCGCATGAAACCAATTTTGCTCAAATCATCGTCGAAAAGCTCTGAGCCAGCGCTCGAACTATTTGCAACAGAAATTGCTGAAGGGGTTCTAACGCCTGAAGAAGCATCAGCGAAGATTGAAAAACACTCAGGTGAGATCGCAATTGCATATCAATTAGTTGATGAAAAACTTCATCGCTACGCGATTGCCTTAAACACCGAGGATGTCTTTCTTGTTCACTCTGCACACATGGGGGATTGGGCAACAAATGTGGCGGTTCCAAAGATCACCCATGATGGCAAAACCCTTGCACGAATCAATGGATTAGCTGGAATCACCTTTGATACCTCACTTGCTGCATATCTGGTTAATCCCGGAGTTCGCACACAAGAGCTCAAAGATATTCAAGAACGCTGGGGAGATGGTTCAGCAATTAATCACAGTTCACCAGAGCAAGAGCTGCTCTCATCGGCGCGAGCAATGTTGGGGTTGAAACAGCCATTAACTCGCGAGTTAAAAGAGAGAAATCTGTGGGAGTTATTTACAACCATGGAGCTCCCTGTCGCGGCTGTGCTTGCTCGCATGGAGTCCATCGGTATCGCGGTGAATAAAAAAGAGCTCGAGAATTTAGCTGCATTTTTTGAGGGTGAAGTGACGCGAGAAACCAAGGCTGCTCACGATGCTGTTGGGCATGAATTTAATGTGGCTTCACCAAAACAGTTGCAGGTGGTTCTCTTTGATGAGCTCAAACTTCCCAAGACAAAGAAGATTAAAACCGGTTATACAACAGATGCTGAAAGTCTGGACTGGTTACATCAAAAGAGTGGGCACCCTGTACTTACCTCTTTACTTCGTATTCGTGAAACCAAGAAGCTTGGTACAACTGTTGAAGGGTTGATTGCAGAGATCGCCAAGGATGGTCGCATTCACACTCATTTCCAGCAAACAGTTGCTGCAACGGGTCGCCTTTCATCTACCGGTCCAAACCTGCAAAATATTCCGGTACGCACCGAAGAAGGTCGCAAGATTCGCAACTGTTTTACCGTTGGAAAAGGTTATGTGGCTTTACTTACCGCTGATTACAGCCAAATCGAAATGCGCATCATGGCTCACTTGTCACATGATGAGAAGTTATTAGCAGCCTTTGCATCGGGTGAGGATCTACATGCAACCGTTGCTGGTTTAGTTTTTGGAGTTAAACCATCTGAAGTTGACTCCGAGATGCGTCGCCAAATGAAGGCGATGTCATACGGGCTTGCGTATGGACTTTCATCGTATGGATTAGCCGCACAGTTAGATATTTCACCACCTGCAGCACAACAGTTGATGGATACTTATTTTGAACGTTTTGGCGGGATTCGTGATTATCTAAAAACCGTTGTTGAGGATGCACGCAAAGTGGGTTACACCGAAACAATTATGGGTCGCAGACGTTACTTGCCAGATTTAATGCATGACAATCGTCAACGTCGAGAGGTCGCAGAGCGTATGGCACTTAACGCTCCAATTCAGGGATCTGCCGCAGACATCATCAAGGTTGCGATGCTTAATGTTCAAAGCGCAATTGAAAAGGAAAAGTTGAAATCTCGCTTACTTCTGCAGATTCATGATGAGTTAATTCTGGAAGTTGTGGCTGGCGAAGAGGAGAAAATTAGCGAAGTTGTAAGGCGTGAAATGGGCGCTGCTTATCCATTAAAGGCACCGCTAGATGTTAATGCCGGCCTTGGCCTTACCTGGCATGAAGCGGCGCATTAATTACTTTGATTCGTTAGAAATATCCTTCATCGCCTGCAGATCTTCTTCCTCTGTCGGTACATCATTTGCCGCACTCAAACGTGCCCGACCAATCGACAAGATGATTAATCCAATAAAGATCATGATGGGTAGCATCGCAAGACCGATACGTGGCGAGAAGCTTTCGGAAACTACACCGCCAACTGCAGCACCGAGAGCCATGAAGGAACCTTCAACGCTCCAGATCCAACCAAGAGATGCGGTTTGTGAACCCTTAGGACGAACAGCTTCGAGAACTTCAAAGTAAAAGACCTGCACTGCGCCACCTAAGAAACCGATGCATGCACCGATTAACGCCATGCTCCAATCGGGATAAGTGAAAGCAACTGGTACGCACGCGATGAGCCACAACAGGTATGCCCGACGCAGCGCCGATAAAGGCGCTAATTTCTTTGAGACTAAGCCACCTAGCAAGCCACCTATAACTGTGGCGGCACCAAAAGCGGCAAAGATCCAAGCAACACGATGCTGCACGCCTTCTTGTGTAGCAAATGCGGGGACTGCAACATCAAAGACACCCCAGCCAAAACCAATAAAGCAGCCCTCAAACATCAGAAGTTGAATTGCACGATCTCGCCACAATCGTTGCTGACCCTTTTGCTTCTTCTCAGGGATCCAATCGCGAGAAGCAGGGGTTAAGGACAATGCAATGCCACCGATTAACATCAAGGTTGCAATTGTGCCTAAACCAAACCCTGGACGATTTGAAAGCATGAGGGCGGTAATAACCACAGGTCCGATGACTGAGGTTGTACTCATCATTGAAGAATCAAAGGCGTAAGCGGTTCGCAGATATGAATCGGGAACAATGTCCTTCCATAAAGGACGAACTGACAAGTTAATAGGTGGAGCGGTGATTCCCAAAACAAAAGCTGTGATCAAAATAGATTGACGTGTTTCCATTGTGTTGAGTAGAAAAATTAGCCCCGCATACAGTGGCACCAAGATGCGAATCGGCCACTTCTGACCAAAACGATCCATCACAGAACCACGAATTCCAGCGGTCAAAGATCCAGCAAGTGAGTTCAAACCAATTGCAAAACCGGCGATCGCGACTGAACCGGTTTCCTGCTCGGCTTTGAAAAATATGCCAAGGCCAATCATCGAATACGCCAAACGAGCCGGAAATGCGCTCAACCCCAAGCGGATGACTTGGGGGAAGGCAAGCAGCTCTCGATATCTCTTCATAAGGTATTTCATTCTATCGATTACGCTCAAAAAAGTGAGCGGATTTGCCCTTACGAGCGTGCAAACCGTACCCTTGCCCTTCAGCCGCGAAAGCGGGAACTACTACTTTCTATCCCTACGGAGCACAATTGTCTACACCACAAATTGCAGTAAATGACATCGGATCAGCTGAAGATTTTCT
>JBDLUF010000051.1:0-8675 GCA_039805445.1 Actinomycetota bacterium
AGTTCTCCCCCTCGGGAGGATTCGCATAGCGGCCGAGTGCGCACGCTTGGAAAGCGTGTATAGGGCAACCTATCGAGGGTTCAAATCCCTCATCCTCCGCTCAAGTAAAGACTCGGGTTATCCCGATTTACCCTCAGGTGGGGAATTATTACTTTGAAGGCATGTTTCAACCAATTCCAAAACCGCTTATTCCAAAACTTATCAAGGCCAGAGTTCCAGTTTGGCTTCTCGTAGGCGCGCTCGCAGTTCAAGCCGCCGCCAATACAATGAGTCAGCAAGACGATCCGAATTGTCGAATCAATGTGCAAAGGGTTCATCAGTCGACTTATTCTCTTGAATTCCAAAAGCTCAGCGAAGCGAAGCTCAAGATATCTACCCTCTGTGACGTTCCCCAAACCTACACATCACTCACAGTTGAGTTTGAGAAAGTAATTCCCAACAAAAAGAATGCAGTTGTCAAAGTTTTTAGAAATATTCTCGCAAGGCCCAAACCTGAACGGGATAATTACGTCTTAATCGAGAATTTAACCGTTCCCTGTAATGGCAAAGGTTACGCAGAGTACGTAGGCCTTGCGTATGGACAAGTCCATTTAAAAGGTGGTGGTATCGAAAACGTCTCAGGTCAATCCGATAAACCTAATCTCATCAAATGCCAAATTAGTGCAAAATAGGGCTATGAGTTTCTATGAAGAGCTGCTTACCCTTGGGCAACACTTGCATGAGCGTGAACGTTTGGCTTTGTATAAATTCCTAATCGAAAGTAAATGCGACACTTACAAATCAAATGCCATGAAATTAATCAACTCCAATGAATTAACGAGTGAAATCGCCAATGGAGAAATTATCTATTCATTAAAGGGAGATGTGGTTAGTTATTCGACCAGAAAGAGTGGCACTTCGGCGTATCAAGAAAATGTTCGCGAATTAAAATTGAATCCAATCCCAAAATTGAGAGTTAGAAAAATCATTAAATTCTTTGCACAGGCAGAAGTTGAAGTTATTTGGAACTACCCACTTGAAGGTCGCAATCCTCAAGTAGAAGGAAGTTATTGCATAATCTCCTATCCATTCTTTGACCTTAGATATTTTTCCAATGGTGGAAGTCGCCTTCTTGGGTTGATTAATAAGCTAAGAATTGACGATTCAGACATAAGAGAAAAACTAAAAGTTTCTTAAGATTGGTCTAACTTCTGGGATAAGGGACGTATGAATCTTGAAAATGAAGAATGGGATGCCCGATACTTTGGCCTAATAAATGAATTAGCCGAAAAGAATTCCTCTCGTTATGAATTACAAACGGATGAATTACTCAAAAAGCGATTTCTAAAAATCGAATTCAATGGGGCAAATATCGAATTTAAGTTAACACCACAGGGATGTTGGTTTTGCACAGATGACCCTCGGGGCCAGCAAAATACAAACTCGTGGATTCGAATGGGTTGGGGAAGATCCGCAAAGAGAAAAGCGCTGCCTTACTATTTTGCACAGGCAGAGGCTTCTGTAATCATGGATCAAGAAGAGTAATCCTTTAGAGATTCAATATCCCTCATCCTCCGCCAGAAATTGGAGCTCACATGAGCAGTGAGAATAAACTGCAGATCGGCTAGATCTCGACGCCTATGAACTTGGTTTGTAGGAACTCGTGAATTCCATCAAAGCCACCTTCGCGACCCAAGCCTGATTGCTTTACGCCACCAAATGGCGCAGCTGGATCAGAGATAACTCCCTTATTGATTGCGACCATTCCAGACTCCATCGCCTCTGCTGTGCGCAAGGCGCGGGTGAGGTTTGAAGAGAAGACATAACTAATAAGACCGAATTCGGTGTCATTAGCCATCTCGATACCTTCTTCATCTGTATCAAAGATAACAATCGGTGCGACTGGACCAAAGATTTCATGAAGCAGGATTGGGTTGTCCTTTTCAACGATCAAAACCGTTGCTGGATAGAAAGCTCCATCGCCTTCTGGCTTAACTCCACCGACCTCCACCTTTGCACCTGCTGCAACTGATTGATCAACGAGCTCTGCAATCTTATTGCGCTCCTTCATTGAGACAGATGCACCAAGTGTTGTTGTGGCTTCAGTTCCGCGGCCCATTACATAAGAGCTCATGGACTTAGACATTTCAGCGATGAACTTATCTGCGATTCCGCGCTGTACGAATATACGGTTTGCAGATGTACATGCAGCGCCACCATTGCGCATCTTTGCAAGTGAAAGCTGCGGAATTGTTACTGCAAGATCTGCATCATCGTGAATAACAACTTGTGCATTTCCACCAAGCTCCATTGAGCAGCGAATTACGCGGTCTGCAGATTCTTTCAGCAAGATGCGACCAACTTCAGTTGAACCGGTAAATGAAAGGTTCTTTACACGTGGATCATGAAGCATTCTTGAGATTGCAGGTCCTGTCTTTTCTGGAAGAACTAAGTTAAGAACACCCTTAGGTAATCCTGCTCGCTCCATCAAATCAACGATGTATATCGCTGTTAATGGTGTTTCACCCGCTGGCTTCAAAATCATTGTGCAACCAGCTGCAACTGCGGGACCAATCTTGCGAGTAGCCATACCTGCAGGGAAGTTCCACGGTGTAATAAGAATTGAAAGACCAATGGGTTCATGAGTTACAAGAATTCGCTTGTCACCTGATGGTGATTTACGGAAATCTCCAGGTGTGCGAACTGTTTCTTCTGCAAACCAACGGAAAAACTCCGCTGCATATGTTGCTTCGCCGCGTGCATCTGGCATCGCCTTGCCATTTTCACGAGAGATCATTGTTGCGATCGCTTCATTTTCAGCGGTCATTAACTCAAAAGCTTTACGCAAAATTTCTGAACGGTATCGAGGTGCAGTCTTTGCCCACGCCTTTGCTGCTGCATCTGCTGCAGCGATTGCGGCATCACATTGTGCATCTCCGGCAAGAGCAACCTCGGCGATTACTGAGCCATCGCTGGGATCGTAAACAGGTAGCTTTCCAACTCCGTCAACCCATTGGCCATCGATATATAACTGTGTATGCATGGGTGAAGCATACGCTTTAGGCAAAAAACAGTGAAGATTGTGCGGGCTGGGGTAGAGTGAGGCTTATTAAGTTGCAGTAATTGCAATTAAAAGAGGAGTTTTAAGTGCCTAAGTCGTGGACCGATGATGCGCCCGCCCCTGAAGTATTAAAGGATCACGCACATCTCAAAGACTCTTTCTTTTACACAATCAAGCGACGTTTGCTTGGTAATCCGCTTAACCGCCACTCGCTAGGACATCAGCGCCTCGGCAAGCGTTACGCATTGGGAATTTTGTCCTCTGACTGTATTTCATCCTCTGCATATGGTTCAGAACAGATCTTGATTGCATTATTGCCAGCCTTTGGTTTAGCAGCCTTCGCATTGCTTATGCCAATGACCGCGGTTGTTCTCGTAATTTTAGTAATTATTACCTTGTCTTACCGCGATGTCATCAATGTGTACACAAAGGTTGGTGGCGCTTACATTGTTTCGCGAGACAACTTTGGACCAGTAGTTGCTCAGGTCGCAGCCGTTGCTTTGATGCTTGATTACATCGTTACAGTTGCAATTCAATCTGCAGCTGGTGTTGCTGCGATCATTTCAACTTTCCCATCACTGCATCCTTACAAGATTCCGATGATCTTGGTAGTTATCGTTCTACTTACATACGGAAACCTGCGTGGTGTTAAAGAAGCAGGTAAGGCCTTTGCTTTGCCAACTTACTTCTTCGTCAGTTGCATGTTAATTGTTTTCTCTGTTGGTTTATACCGACAGTTCAATGGAACTTTGGTTCAACTCAGTGTTGAGCAACCTGGTGCAATAGAAATTGGCCAAGAGCAAGGTTTGTTAACTGTTGCAGCGATCTTTATCTTGCTTCGTGCCTTCGCAAATGGTGGTTCTTCACTAACTGGTCTGGAAGCGATTTCAGATGGTGTGGCCCTCTTTAAGACCCCTGAGCATGTAAATGCCCGCAGAACTTTGTACATCATGAGCACACTGCTTGGAACTTTGGTTCTAGGTGTTTCATGGTTTGCTCACAAGATTCACGCTGTTCCCTATGAATCCGGGACCCCAACAGTTATTTCGCAGATCGCAAAAACCATCATGGGAGATGGCGCGGTTGGTCAGATTATGTTCGTAATGGTCCAGCTAGCAACGATGCTTATCTTGTTCGCAGGTGCAAACACTACCTACAGCGCTTTCCCTATCTTGGTGAACTTTGTTGCAGCCGACGGATATCTGCCACGCCAATTAACAAAGCGTGGACACCGTTTAGCTTTCTCAAATGGAATCTTGCTTCTATCTGGCGGCGGAATCTTCTTGGTTCTCATCACCGCAGGTTCGGTTGAACACCTCGTTGCTTTCTACGCGCTGGGAGTATTTACCGGCTTTACCTTGGCTGGATTTGGAATGACACGTCATGCGTTGCGCAACAAAACTGGGCAATGGCGTGCAAAGGTATTTATCAACGGATTAGCCGGAAGTATTTCTCTGATTGTTGTCATTATTTTCTCTGTAGTTAAGTTCACACAAGGTGCTTGGTTGGTGCTTATCACCGCGCCGATTATGGTCATCGCCTTCTTGCGTTTACGTCGTCAGTACACACGAGAACAAGAAGCACTAGCAGTTAAGCAGCATCAAGAGCGCGCAACTTCGATTGCACGTCACGATGTGACGGTTCTTGTGGACAATGTCGATCTTGCAACAGTTGGTGCGATTCGTTACGCACGCAGCTTGAAGCCACGCAACTTGTCTGCAGTTCACTTTGTCATCGATGATCGTCGCGCAGAGCAGATTCAGAAGGCATGGGCTGAATCAGATGCACTTGATGATGTAACCCTTGAATTAATTGACTGTCCGGATCGTCGCCTTGCAAACGCTGCACTTGATTACTCAATTCGTATGACTGAAAAATCAGATGTGGAATTAACATTATTGCTACCACGCCGTGCGTATTCAGGGTTCTTGGGTCGCTTACTTCATGATCAAACAGCTGAAGAAATCGCTGCACCTATTTCTCAACTACCTCGTGTAGTTGCAACGATTGTTCCTTTCGATGTTGATCGCATCGCATCTGGAAAATCTTCTTTTGTTTCAACAGCGGCATCAACGCCGGTAGTCGCCCCTAAGCCAGTTCAAAAAGCGGTTCCGGTAAGTGTTGAACCGATTAGTCACTACGCAGAAAACGTGACACCAATCGGAAAGATTGAGTGGCGCAAGCGTGCACAGGTTCAAGGTCGAGTTACCTCAATTAAAACCGCACCTCGTGGCTCTGCTCCAACTCTAGAAGTAGAGATTTGGGATGAGACTGGTGGCGTTTCACTTCATTTCTTAGGTCGTCGTGAGATTGCAGGACTTGAAGTTGGCTCTCAACTACGCGCTGAAGGCATGGTTGGAGAGGAAGAAGGATCTATGGTGATTCTTAATCCTTCTTACGAACTTCTTGTATAAAGCTTGTAATTAACTCACTGCATTCATCTGCAAGAACTCCTGCACGTACTTCGGTTCTAAAGGTGCTTCTAGGATCTCGTAACAAGTCCCATACTGAGCCAACCGCGCCTGCTTTTTCATCCCATGCACCAAATACAACTGTTTGTAAACGAGATTGTGCAATCGCACCTGCACACATTGCACATGGTTCCAGGGTTACCACAAGTGTGTAATCAGTTAAATGCCAATCCCCTAGCTTTTCTGCCGCTTTACGAATTGCAACAATTTCAGCATGCGCCGTTGGGTCTTTATAAAGTTCGCGTTCATTGTGACCGGTTGCGATTAACTCACCAGCTGCATTAAAGATCGCAGCACCAACTGGAATATCACCGCTTGCAACAGCTTTGCGTGCTTCATCTAAAGCAACACGCATCATTTCAATATCGTTCACAGATCCAAAAGCTCCGAAAACTCTTCTCCAAAACCAAGCCGTGCGGCAATCGCTTCTAACTGCTCATCTGGAAATAACTCATCATCATCACACAGTGCAGAAATTTCCATTTCATTTAAACCAAGATCATTAAGAATTCCAAGGTGTCCTACTGGACCAGGTTCTTCATCCTCTTCTGGCATTGGAATATCTGCAATCTCTAACAACTCTTCTGCAACTGGATAATCTAATGCCGCGGTTGCATCGCTAAGGAAAAGTGAAATGTGCGAACCTAATACACGGATCAATATAAAAAACTCTTCGTCTATTGAAATCAAGGCGATAGATCCGCCATTTGTTTGCTGCGACTTTAGTCTGGTAATTATTTGAGCGATGTCATAAGGATCGGGCAAGGTAGCCAAGGTCCAACGGCCATCCTCATGCCAAGCGGCAACGGCAAAATCCATTTCACTTGTGAGGTCGCGCACTTCGTCGCGGATATCGTCAAAGGATTCAATCTCTTCAACGAGCTCATCTTCGAAATCGGACATGGGTGCATACTTTCACTCATTGGAAAGGATTGAAACCCCTGTAAGGTAACGCCTATGAAAGTACACGTTGCCAATCACCCTCTTATCAATCACAAATTGACGGTTTTGCGCGACGAACGCACCGATTCACCTACCTTCCGCCGTCTAGTTGAAGAGCTTGTGACGCTGCTGGCGTATGAAGCCACTCGTGATGTGCGAACACACCAAGTTGAAATTACAACTCCTGTAACCAAGACAGTTGGACAGAAGTTAGCTGAACCCCGTCCAGTGGTGGTTCCAATTTTGCGCGCTGGCCTTGGAATGCTCGAAGGTATGAGCAAGTTGATTCCAACAGCTGAAGTCGGCTTCCTTGGCATGGTTCGAGATGAAAAAACTTTAGAGGCAAGCACATATGCAAATCGTCTCCCGGATGATCTTTCTGGTCGACAAGTTTTTGTTTTAGATCCGATGCTTGCAACTGGTGGAACCTTGATCATGGCTTTTCATTACTTAATTGATCTTGGTGCAACTGATATCACCGCGGTGTGCATCTTGTCAGCACCCGAAGGAATCGCAGCGGTTGAAAAAGAGTTTGCAAACAGCAAGGTGCCGATCACAATCGTTACCGGCGCACTTGATGAAAAGTTAAATGAACATGGTTACATCGTTCCAGGCTTGGGCGATGCCGGCGACCGCTTATACGGAGTTGTATAAATGGCATCAACCTCACCTGGATACGGAATCACAATCCGTGTCGAAGGTTCACCCGCTTCACAACCTGTAGCACTAGCAACAACAGTTATCACCGGAGCCGGTGCAACTATTACCGCGCTGGATGTTGTTGAGTCTTTGCTCGAGCGAGTTGTCATTGATATTACTTGCGACACTATCGATTCCGATCACGCTGATGAAATTACAGCGGCGATATCTGCCAATCCAGAGTTAACGGTTCGCAAAGTAAGTGATAGAACTTTCTTACTTCACCTTGGTGGCAAGATTGAAATTGCATCAAAGGTCCCGTTAAAAACCCGTGATGATTTATCTCGCGCCTACACACCAGGTGTAGCTCGTATTTGTCAGGCGATCGCAGCAGACCCTTCAGATGCCCGTCGCCTCACAATTAAGCGCAATACAGTCGCTGTTGTTACCGATGGATCAGCTGTTCTGGGCCTTGGAAATATCGGTCCCGCCGCGGCCCTTCCAGTGATGGAGGGAAAGGCTGCATTGTTTAAGCGCTTTGCCGATGTTGATGCCTGGCCTGTCTGTCTTGATACCCAAGATGTTGATGAAATTGTTCGTACAGTTCAGTTGATCGCACCTGTTTACGGTGGAATCAACCTTGAAGATATCTCCGCTCCGCGTTGCTTTGAGGTAGAGCGTCGCCTGCGCGAGCTTCTTGATATTCCAGTGTTCCACGATGATCAACATGGAACCGCAATTGTGGTTCTTGCCGCTCTTCGTAATGCACTTCGTTTAGTTAAAAAGGATCTGAAGGATACAAAAATTGTTCTTAGCGGTGCAGGTGCAGCAGGAACAGCGATTGCACGTTTATTGGTTCGCAGCGGTGCGGTAAACATCATTGGTTATGACAAAGATGGTGTTATCTGCAAGTCAACACCGACCCTAGATGATGAGATGCGAACCTGGTTTATCGATAACTGCAATCCAACTGATTTCCGCGGAAATATCTCAGAAGCGATGAAAGATGCCGATATCTTTATTGGTGTCAGCGCACCTAATGTTTTAACTGAAGCAGATGTTGCATCGATGGCACCTAAATCAATCATTTTTGCCCTAGCCAACCCAGATCCCGAGATTGATCCCGTGATTTCTCGCAAGTATGCAGCAGTAGTTGCAACTGGTCGTAGCGATCAACCAAATCAAATTAATAATGTGTTGGCCTTCCCCGGAATCTTCCGCGGATTACTAGATGCAAACGCCCACAAGATTTCAGATGAGATGCTGGTCGCAGCTGCAGAAGCGATTGCAGATTGTGTTTCTCCTGAACAACTCAATGCTTCCTTTATTGTGCCAAGCGTCTTTGATGCCAATGTAGTTAAGGCTGTGGCGGCGGCGGTTAAGAAGTCAGTGTGATCGAATTAGCGGCATCCTTTGATGAGCAGTTTGCATCAATCTCCCCCTTTGTTTTATATCTCCTAATTGGGGCAATCGTCTTTGTTGAAACCGGCGTATTGCTTGGTTTTTTCCTTCCTGGTGACTCGATTCTCTTTAGCGCAGGTTTAGTCGCAGCATCCCACGGCAATATAAATATCGTCATCTTG
>JBDLUF010000052.1:0-8615 GCA_039805445.1 Actinomycetota bacterium
ATCAACGAATTAGGAAATCCAAAGGCTGCAGCATTTGATATCAGCGCTGCATGTGCAGGTTTTTGCTACGGCGTAGGCATGGGTAGCGATTTAGTTCGATCTGGAACATCAAAAAATGTTTTGGTTATAGGTGTTGAGAAGTTATCTGATTACACAGATCCTGATGACCGAGCGACAGCTTTTATCTTTGCAGATGGTGCGGGCGCGGTGGTTATTGGGCAAAGCGATGAACCGCGAATTGCGCAAACAATTTGGGGATCAGATGCAGATTCTCGTGAAGCGATCACGCTGACGCCGTCATTTTTGGATTTTAAGAAGAACCCAACTAAAGGTGTTTCAGATTTAGGATGGCCAAATATTTCACAGCAAGGTCAAACCGTATTTCGCTGGGCTGTGTACCAAATGAGCAAAGCTGGAATTAAAGCACTTGATGCGGCCGGAATTACCGTTGATGAACTTGGTGCATTTATTCCGCACCAAGCTAACATTCGAATCATCGAAACAATGGCGAAGGAGATGAAGCTTCCTGATTCTGTGTTAATTGCCGATGACATTAGGACAAATGGAAACACTTCAGCAGCATCGATTCCCCTTGCTATGGATCGAATTTTGGAAGAGCATCCAGAATTGCATGGAAAGTTAGCTTTGCTGATTGGTTATGGCGCAGGACTTGTATACGCCGCTCAAGTAGTAGAGCTACCACCTCGACCATAATGTACGCGTGGGCCTTGAGATTTATGCCACTTACGGCGTGCAATACTCGTAAGTAAGCCAGAAGTTGATACACAATAAACACCTTGCACAGCCCGATCGAGATAGAAGAGGATGAAATAACCATGGCACTTGCACAAGCAGATGTACTTGCAGGACTAAAGGAAATCGTTGAAGAAGTAGCTGGTATTCCTGCTGCAACAGTTGAAATGGATAAGAACTTCACAGATGATCTAGATGTTGATTCACTCAGCATGGTTGAGGTTGTTGTCGCTGCTGAAGAGCGCTTCGGAGTAAAGATTCCTGATGACAGCGTTACAGATCTAGTAACTGTCGGAGATGCAGTTAATTTCATCGTCAACGCATCAAAGTAAGTTTTTAAGTACATGACCCGTCGTCGCGTTGTAGTCACTGGACTCGGTGCAACCACTCCTTTAGGTGGAGATGTCACATCTACATGGGCAGGCCTTTTGGCAGGCACAAGTGGAGTGCGTTCTCTGACTGAGGATTGGGCACAGACAATTCCAGTGACCTTCGCAGCGAGGGTCGCAGTAGAACCAAGCGAGCAGATGGAGCGAGTAGAGCTACGTCGCCTTGACCGTTCGGAACAGTTTGGATTAATCGCATCTCGCGAAGCGTGGAAAGATGCCGGCTCACCTGAGGTTGATAAAGAGCGCCTCGGTGTTGTTGTTGCATCAGGCATCGGTGGAGTTACAACTCTTCTTGAGCAGTATGACATTTTGAACAGCAAGGGCTCTCGCTTAGTAAGCCCTCATACCGTTCCAATGTTGATGCCTAATGGCCCGGCAGCAAATATTGGCCTTGAACTTCAGGCGCAAGCAGGAGTTCACACACCTGTAAGCGCATGTGCATCTGGTGCAGAAGCTATTGGTTATGCATTCGACATGATTCGCAATAACCGCGCAGATATTGTTGTTAGTGGTGGCGTTGAAGCTGCATGTCACGCACTTCCGATGGCAGCTTTTGCTGCGATGAAAGCACTTTCTACCCGCAATGATGAGCCAGCACGCGCATCACGTCCTTACGATCTCAATCGTGATGGATTTGTTTTGGGTGAAGGTGGCGGAATCTTGGTTTTAGAAGAGTATGAGCATGCAAAGGCGCGCGGCGCAAAGATTTACTGCGAGATTGCAGGACAAGGTTTGTCATCTGACGGGTATCACATCGCCGCACCAGATCCATCTGGAGCTGGCGTTCAGCGCGCAGTTAAGTTTGCGCTACGAGATGCTGAGTTAACAACGGCAGATATCGTGCACTTAAATGCCCATGCGACATCAACTCCCGCAGGAGATGTTGCTGAAGCTAATGCTTTGCGCGCAGCTCTAGGTAAGGATGCTGATCACGTCGCCGTATCTGCGACAAAATCAATGACCGGCCACTTATTAGGTGGAGCTGGTGCGATTGAATCTGTGTTTATCGTAAAGACGTTGCAGGATCGCATGGCTCCCCCAACAATTAATATTGAAAATCTCGATCCAGCGGTGACAGTAGATGTTGTACGGGATAAGCCACGCGCACTTCCTGCCGGAGATATCGCAGCTCTTAACGATTCATTTGGTTTTGGTGGACACAACGTTGTATTGGTCTTTAAGAGCATATAAATGTCTCCCACCTCTCATGACCCACGCGATCCAATTGCACGAATTGAACGCCTGGTTGATGATGGAAAGTTTGAGTTCTTAGTCCCTCGTACTGAATGTGGAATGCTTGCTGTAACCGGCAGCGTTAAGGGTTGCAAAGTTGTCATCTTTGCTTCAGATGCAACGATCAAAAGCGGTGCACTGGGTATCGATGGTTCACAGGTAATTGTCACCGCATACAAGGCAGCAATGGGTGCGCAGCTTCCGATTATTGGAATCTGGCACTCAGGTGGTGCCCGTTTATCTGATGGTGTTGCATCCCTAGATGCCTTTGGTGAAGTTTTCCAATCAATGATTTCTGCAAGCGGACGTATTCCGCAGTTGTCATTGGTATTAGGCCCAACAGCAGGTGGTGGTGCATATGGACCTGCCTTAACCGATGTTGTTGTACTTGCACCCGAAGGTCGAATATTTGTAACTGGACCTGATGTTGTTAAAAGTGTTACCGGTGAAGATATTGATATGGCATTACTGGGCGGGCCAGAGGCGCATAAGAAAAATAGCGGTCTGGCGCATGTAATCGCTGCAAGTGAAGAAGAGGCTTTTGAAGATATTCGAGATCTAACAGCGCTTTTTGCAAATCAGGGATTTATGAATCCAGATGTTGATGATGTGGACCTTGCGCACCTTGTTCCACCTTCAAAGGTGCGTACTTACGAGGTTCACCCGCTTGTTGATGCAATTTTAGATAAGGATGCAGAACACATCGAACTTCTTTCAATGTGGGCTCCTAATATGACGACGATCGTTGGTCGCTTAGGTGGTGCAACGGTTGGAGTACTTGCAAACAACCCAGCGCATTTAGCTGGCGTTCTGGATGCCGCAGCTGGAGAAAAGGCTGCTCGCTTTGTTCGTACCTGTGATGCCTTTGGAATTCCACTTATTGTTATTGCAGATGTGCAGGGCTTCTTGCCTGGAGCAGGTCAAGAATGGGAAGGCGCAGTACGTCGCGGTGCAAAGTTGTTGCACGCCTTCGGTGAAGCGGTTGTCCCGCGAGTAACGCTGATTACCCGACGTGCATATGGTGGTGCCTACGTTGCGATGAACTCTAAATCATTAGGTGCCACACGAGTCTTTGCCTGGCCTGATGCTGAAGTTTCAGTAATGGGTGCAGTTGCTGCGGTAAGAGTCCTACACCGTCGAATTTTGGCTGATATTCCTGTTGAGCAACGTGAAGCTATGGAGCTTGAATTAGCGGCAGAGCATGAAAAGGTTTCGGGTGGAGTTGCAAAGGCAATTGAAATCGGCGCAGTTGATGAAATGATTACACCTGCACAAACACGAAGTGCGCTAGCAAAATCAATTGCTAACGCACCTCACCGCCGTGGTTCACACGGCAACATCCCTCTTTAGCTTTTGAAAGTTACCGAAACGGTAGCTGTTACTGTCTTTTCAATAGTTGATGTGTCATAGGCACCGTAATCAGCTGTCATTGTTGAATCAGGTGTCGTGATCTGAATTGGACCAGCCTTTACATTGACAAGTGATCCAATATTTCCGCCAACAGCCTTTGTAAGTGCTTCTGCGCGAACCTTTGCATCCTTCATCGCCTCAGCCATTAACTGTGGGCGAAGCTCTGGAAGGTTTGAGATGTAGTACTGAGGTCCGTAGTTGTTGGCATTAATTCCTGTTGCAAGCAATGATCCGATTCCTTGGCTGAGCTTTGAAACAAGCTGAACATCCTTTGAACGAACAGTAACCTCGCGAGTTGCACGGTAGGAAAGAATTCTTCCTGTTGCATTGCCGTTGCTGTACTCCTCATTTGCAAAGGTAGCAACCGCACCCATGGTTAAACCCTCTGCGGCAATTCCGCCCTCTGTTAAGTACTTTGATAAGGCTGCAACATCTGCATCTACCTTATTAACGGCGGTTGCAACGGTTGGTGATGAAAGACTGACATTGAGAACCCACACCGCGTTATCTGCTGTCGCTGTAGTTTTTGCAGAGCCGGTAACGGTGATTCCATCGCTGCTACGTGATGCAAAACCAGAACCAACCTGCATCAATCCACCACCAATAGCAAGGGACATGATGACAGCTGCGATAATAATTGTTACAGCTTTGCGACGTTCTACGGTGATAATTGGGCTTTCATTTAGTTGAGTCATATTTATATCTTACTCACTAAATCGCGCGCAGCTGAGCAATTTCTTGAAGGTCAACACTCCTGAATCGATCTAGCTCTAACTCCCATGTAGTTCCTAGTTGTCCTGCAATCGCTTCCCGAATACTTTCTTCATCAAAGGCGTTTTTTAATACTGCGCTCAGTTGATTTTCAGTAAGGATGACCGCACCTGTTTGATCAACAATTGCGCGATGAATTCCTAGCTCGGGCGTACATCTAAATAATTCGCCACCATTGTCACTATTTTCAATAACCTCAAAGTTTAAGTAATGCCAACTACGAAGTGTGCTTGCAAGTTCGGCAGCCGCTCCTGCACGATCACGAAATTCAATCTGTGTGCGATAAGAGCCAGGAATTAATGGTTGTGGAGTCCACGAAGGTTTTACCCAGGTTCCAAGAACAGCTTGAACCGCCCAATCAATATGGTGGCGCAAAGCAGAGGGCGTTGAGTGAATAGTTAGAAAGCCCCGAACCTGCTGACGGTTTGAAGGCGTGGTTAAACGTTCCATGGTTCTCCTTGCAAGGTTGCCCAAATGCGACCTTCCCCAGCAGCATTTTCGGCTCAAACTTGCGGAGCGAACACCTCAATTAGACACCAATGAGCCTGAAACTGTCTACTCCCCCTTTAGGCATACGGAGCGGTAGGCGGTACAGTTGGGCTCAGTCGGACGCTTAATCAGTACCCGTTTCATGTTTTGCATAATCGGTATCGCTGGAGCAAGAGGAAGACCGTGAACCGAGGATTTCTCGGATCACCCACATATCGAAGGAAAATAAATACATGGCAACAGGCACAGTTAAGTGGTTCAACTCTGAAAAGGGTTTCGGTTTCATTGCAGTTGATGGTGGCGGACAAGATGTATTCGTTCACTACTCAGCTATTCAAGGAAACGGTTACAAGTCCCTTGAAGAGGGTCAGGCAGTTTCATTTGAGGTCGTACAGGGTCCAAAGGGTCCTCAGGCTGATGCAGTAAACCCTGCCTAATCAACACTAACTATTAAAAAACCCCGCCGGGTAACTGGCGGGGTTTTTTTATTACTCTTTTATTTCGCACCTGGCTCTGGTGGAAGATCTCCTAGCTTTAAACGTTTTGCTTCAACCTCTTTTGTAGGTGAAAGATCTTTTCCTGCTTTCCATGCATCCAAATACTTCCAGGGCCACACCATTCCACGACGAACCCACCAAGTTTGTGGGGGCGTACCCCAAGAAAGACCAAAGTGAATATGTGGTTTTGTTCCACGCGCACTACCAGTTGCACCCACAGTTCCTAAGAATCGTCCCACCTTTACAACAACACCTGGCTGAATACTTTTAGGAATACTCTTTAAATGAGATGCGTAGTATCGAACTCCATCATTTCCAATGAATGAGACATAGAGCCCGCCGCGATCGACACCTAGATTTGTTTTCCCTGACCAAGAATCAACACGATTGACCTCATCGATAACACCCGATGTTGCTGCAACATAACGGCATCCTGCCTTAGCCAATATGTCTGTTGCTGGGTAATCATGATGAGCCTTTGCGTAGGTGTAGTCGCATCCAACAACTGGGAAAACATAGTTTGGGGCTGCTTCTGCCGGAGATAATGTCGTCGCCAGAATAAAGACAGCAATCACACCTGCTTTTATCTTCATGTGCTTAGGCTAGTGCTGCGCGATCCAATTTAGCGGTAACTACCATGTGTGGCACAGTGAGCGCCCACACAACAACTAACGCCATCCAGAAAAACTCATCAGAAAAACTCTGGCCACTCAACGCTAAAAACGCAGCAACTACAAAGGTTCCAACCAGAGCAGGTAATCCTGGAATAACGGCGCTGGAAAAGGCTTTTCTATTCAAGCCTAGATTCAAACTCTCAATACATTTCGGCAGAGAAAGGGTCAGGCGAGCTGTGTGCCGCATTGCGTGCCAACATCCAAAGTAGACCGCAAATGCAATTAATGGAGGTGCAAGATGGGCCAAGAGTAAAAGCAAAGTTAGATCTACACCTTCTCGTTTTCTCTTTCCTACAAACATCACAGCAATGGAAAGTACGGCAAAGGCAGAGACAAGTATCAAGATTTCAGAATCAAATCCCTGGTGCCAATTAATTAAAGCAGGGTTCACAGATGCCAGCGCTTCGGTGCTCGCTGAGTTCACTAAAGGTATAAACACCGGAGTAAATCCAGCTGCAGGAATATAGAACCAGCGATTGAGTTTTCTCTCAGGATGGGTGCGCTTATCTATCTCACTAATAAAGGCGGCATCACCAATTCCAAAGTGGATTGCACTCATAAACAACACAAGAATAAATCCAATGGTATTGAACTTCAGAATTCCAACAACAGCTACAACCGCGACAGCAACATAAATAACAATAAAGATCGCCATCTTTGATGGCTGCGACTTTGGAAGAGTTACTAAGTGATCCAAAGCTCCATGAGGAATACCTATTGCTAAAGCAACAACTGCGACAACAACCTGCCACCCCATAGAGCTTGTTTGAAGCAACCCAGAGAAAATTGAAGAAAGCAGGATTCCGATCGCTGCAGCCACCGAAGAAAAGAACCGCACCTGTTTAAAGAGCGCAACCACGTTTTCCTGCATGTCTGCCCCCTTTTTGATAACCCTATCAAAGGTGGATGTGAGAAGATCTGACGTGGAAAAATTCGGTTATATGGCGATGCTTGCCTTCACCGTTTGTGGCTCTTTTTGGTTAGAGATCGTTTTAAAAACCAGCGTCCTTCGTCGTTGGAAGCGCGCACTCTTGAGCATTCTTCCGATCAGCACCCTCTTCTTAATTTGGGATGCCTATGCAATCGCCCAAGGACATTGGTTCTTTAATCGCGACCGCATGCTTGGTATTTATGGACCTTTTGATATTCCACTCGAAGAGTTTCTCTTTTTCATCATCGTGCCAATGGCAGCGATCTTGACCATTGAAGGAGTTACAACAGTTAAGCCTCATCTGCGCGAGAAAGAGTTCGGAAAGGATCAAGAGAAATGAGCTATAGCGATATCGCGGTAGCGGCGGTCTTTGTCGCGGTTGTTGTTGATCTCTTCCTATTCAAGAACTCATTACTTACACGCCTAGCCTTTTGGCTTTCCTACATGATCATTCTTCCCTTCCAGTTATTAACTAACTGGTGGCTTACCCATCTTCGCGGTGATGGAAAAGCGATCGTTATGTATAACCCTGATTCAATTACTGGATATCGAATTGCAGCAGCGCCCATAGAGGATCTGCTCTTTGGATTCGCGCTCATACTGTCCGTCATGGGGCTGTGGGAGTTCTGGGGGCGCAGAGGATTCCAGCGCGAGAAAAATTCGCGGTAAAGTTCGCAACTGTTAGGGGCGGTAGCTCAGTTGGTTAGAGCCCGGAACTCATAATTCCGTCGTCGTCGGTTCGAGCCCGACCCGCCCCACTCGATCAATACTTAATTCTTGAGTGAAGCAATATCCAATAGCTCGCCATTGATGGGCGTATCTGTTGGGCAACTTGCATTCAACTGAGCGATTTCATCTTCGGTCAGTTTAATGTCAACACCGGTGAGTGAATCCAAAATCGAGGATGCTGTAGAGGCACCAGGGATTGGAATTGAGGTTGGAAACTGATTCAGGTGCCAAGCAATTGTTAACGCGTAGGGAGAAACGCCTTTGTTATCAGCCATCTCCTTGAATCCACCAATTTCTCCAGTAGCAATTTTTTGGAAAGCTCTGTTACCGGCTAGAGGTGACCATGGAAGATACGCAATTCCATATTCATTACAAATATCGATTACTTCAGGCCAGTGGCGATAATTAGGACTAAATTCATTTTCAACAGAGACAATTCCACCTTGTTGCGGTGTTCCACCAGCCTTGATTGCATGGCGCAACATTTGGGCGTTGACATTACTTAAGCCAATCTCGGCAACGTACCCATGCTCTTTCAAGGACATCACATTGTCGAACTGTTCCTCATATGAAATTGCTGGATCGGTTCGGTGGTGCTGCCACAGTGGAATCTTGCTCAAACCTAGCTTGCAAGCCGAAGCCTCAACCGCACGATATAAATAATGCTTAGTTGCATTTCGACCAGAGATTCCAAACATCGTGCCATCTTTTTCACGGGTGATGCCCGCTTTAGTCGTGA
>JBDLUF010000053.1:0-8499 GCA_039805445.1 Actinomycetota bacterium
TGCAGAACGAGCAAGCTGTGTAATTCGAACAACTGATTCTTCAACCTCTTTAGCTGCAACCATCATCAGATCTGCAAGCTCATCAATGATTACTAGTAGGTATGGATAAGGCTCTACCGTTCTATCACTACCTTCGGGAACCGTAACCTTTCCGGCACGAACCGCTTTGTTGAAATCATCAATGTGTCTAAATCCAAAGGTGGATAGATCCTCGTAACGAAGATCCATCTCGCGCACTACCCAGGTTAGAGCATCTGCAGCTTTCTTAGGGTTAGTAATAATTGGTGTAATTAAATGCGGTATGCCTTCATACGCATTGAGTTCCACCCGCTTGGGATCGATCAACACTAATCGCACATCATCTGGGGTTGCTCGCATTAAAATCGAGGTAATCATTGCGTTAATCATTGAGGACTTACCCGCACCGGTTGCTCCCGCAACTAAAAGGTGCGGCATTTTTGCAAGGTTTGCGCAGACAAAGTTACCTTCTACATCCTTACCCAATGCAACAAGCATGGGGTGTAAATCTTGACCAGCAACTGTTGAGCGCAAAACATCACCTAATGCGACGATCTCGCGATCTGTATTGGGGATTTCAATTCCGACCGCAGACTTGCCTGGAATCGGAGAAAGAATTCGAACATCACTACTTGCAACCGCATAGGAAATATTCTTTGCAAGCGCGGTAATTCGCTCCACCTTTACAGCGTTGCCAAGCTCAACCTCGTATCGAGTAACCGTTGGACCACGCATAAAGCCGGTGACTCTTGCATCAATATCAAACTGCAAGAAAACCTCAGTCAGGGCGGCAACAACAAGATCATTGGCCTTGCTCTTTGCCTTTGCTGCAGGTCCTGTTCGCAGCAAATCTGGATCAGGTAATTCATACTTCACATCTGCGGTTAAGAGCAGTTGCTCTGGGCGCTTAACCGCCACCGTGCTTTCATTGACATGCGTGATTGCAGGAATTGATTCTTCGACGGGGAATTCATCATCAAAGCTTTCCTCGTCGAGCTCCTCTTCCTCTTCATCAACAGGGGCATTCCAAGCAGCTACCACTGGTGATTCAAATGGAGGTGTATCTGTTACCTCAAACTCTTCCTCAACCTTTTCGGCACGCTCTGGTCGCTTTGACCAAAGCCAACTACCTGCCGATGCAATTCTAGCGAACACCTCATTAACAGGTGTAGCTGTAATTACTAAAACACCGAAGATGAAGAGAATAAATAAAATTGGATAGGTTAAAACAGATGTCATAAGACCAACTAGTGGGGTAGTTACACCGTAGCCCACCCATCCACCACCATGACGCATCGCAGTTGCACCAGTTCCAACAGAACCGTTGAGCAAATGAGCTAAACCTGTCGTTGAGAGCAGGAGCGCAAGAGTTCCGATAATTATGCGACCAGTTGCCTTTGAATCCTCTGGAACTCTGAACAATCTGAAAGCAAAGTAGATAAGAACAATCGGAGCAAAGAATCCAACTCGACCAAAACCGCCATAGATAACTGAATACACCGCGCGGCCAACAACATTATCTGAGTTAAACCATGTTCCCGCTGTTGCGATGAGCGCCAGAATTAGAATGAGAAATGCGATGCCATCTCGTTGATGCGCAGGATCTAAGTCGCGTGCTCCGCGAGCCAGAAAGCGAACACTGCTTCCTAAAGATTTTGCAATAAAACGCCAAACAGATGCAAGGCCTCGACCTAGAGCGCCGCCAACAGCTCCAGTCTTACTTTTCGCCTTTTTTCTTTTAGCCACACGCACGATCGTAAAGGGTGAACAATTTGGAACCTACTAGGCGCGCCGTTCTTTAAACTTCAATAACGACGGGGACAATCATCGGCTTCCTACGATGCTCTCCCCCGACCCATCCACCAATAGTTTTTCTAACAATCTGTGAAAGCTGATGGGTACCGTTATTGCCATCAGCAACCGCGGTAGCAAGCGCCTTTTCAATTCTCATTTTGACCTCATCAAACATCGCTGCATCCTCATTAAATCCACGAGCATGAATATCAGGACCTGCAACAATTTTTCCGCTTTGTGAATCGATCACGACAACACATGAGATAAAGCCTTCTTCACCAAGAATTCGACGATCCTTTAATGAGCTTTCAGTAATGTCACCGATGCTTTGTCCATCAACAAAGACAAATCCAACTGGAATCGCTCCGACAACTTCAGCCTCGTGGTTTACCAAATCGATTACAACTCCGTTATCGACAATAAAGGTATTGCCTCGTGGAACTCCTGATTGAATTGCCAGCTCTGCATTTGCTTTCATATGTCGCCATTCACCATGGATGGGCATTACATACTTGGGTTTTACGATGTTGTAGCAGTACAACAACTCGCCCGCTGCAGCGTGGCCAGAAACGTGAACCATTGCATTAGCTTTATGAACGACCTTTGCACCAAATCGTGTTAACTCATTGATAATTCTAAATACTGAGTTTTCATTACCTGGAATCAACGAGGAAGCCAATATTACAGTGTCACCCTCACCTACTCGGATCTGGTGATCGCCATTGGCCATGCGAGATAAAGCCGCCATTGGTTCGCCCTGTGAGCCAGTACAGATCAAGACAACATTGTCATCGTATTGATCAAGATCCTTTGCATCGAGCACAAGATCAGCGGGAACATGTAGGTAACCCATATCTTCAGCGATCTTCATATTGCGAACCATTGAACGACCAATAAATACAACCTTGCGACCATGTTGAGCTGCAATATCTATGACCTGCTGAACTCGGTGCACATGAGAAGAAAAGGAGGCAACGATCACACGGCGCTTAGTCGATAAGATAACTCTGTTCAGCGCTGGCATGATTTCGCGTTCCGATGGCGTGAAACCAGGAATATCAGCGTTGGTTGAATCCACCATGAAAAGATCCACGCCCTGTTCTCCAAGACGGGCAAAGGTGCGCAAATCTGTAATGCGACCATCTAAAGGAAGTTGATCCATTTTGAAATCACCAGTAGCGAGAACACGACCTGCTTCGGTGTTAATGACAACCGCTAATGCATCTGGAATCGAGTGATTGACCGCAACAAACTCCAAGGTGAAAGGTCCAACATCTTCAGTGCCGCCCTCGCGAACCTCACGAGTCAGCGGAGTAATGCGGTGCTCCTTCAACTTAGCTGTTATCAAAGCAAGGGTTAACGCTGATCCGTAAATTGCGATGTCGCCACGCTCGCGCAATAGATATGGAACAGCGCCGATGTGGTCTTCATGTCCATGGGTAAAGAAAATTCCAATGACATCCTGCAAACGATCTCGGATATATGAAAAATCGGGCAAAATCAGATCAATTCCGGGTTGTGTATCTTCTGGGAAAAGAACTCCACAATCGACAATCAATAGCTTTGATTTGTACTCAAATACCGTCATGTTGCGGCCGATTTCAGTTAAGCCGCCAAGTGCAACGATACGTAAGCCGCCATCGACTAACTTCGGCGGAGTACTTAAGTTGGGATGTGGGTGATTCATTAGTTAACTGCAACGCCACCGGCACGAAGATCTTCACGCAGTTGCGCGATCTGTGCATCGGTTGCATCGACTAGAGGAAGACGAGTATGGCCGCCTGGAAGGCCCATAAGAGTAAGTGCTGCTTTTGTAAGAATCGCACCTTGTGTGCGGAATGTTCCGGTGTACACAGGTAGGAGCTTTTGATGAATCTCTAACGCTCGCGCTGAGTTTCCTGCAAACCATGCATCGAGAAGTTCACGCAAATCTTTACCAACTGTATGTCCACATACAGATACAAAACCAACCGCACCAACAGATAGCAAGGGCAGATTAAGAATGTCATCACCTGAATACACTGGAATTCCACAACGCTTAATAACCCATGAGGTTGATGCGACATCACCCTTTGCATCCTTAAGCGCAACAATCTTTGGATGCTCAGCCAAGCGAACGATTGTGTCAGGTTCGATTGGAACACCGGTGCGTCCTGGAATGTCATAAATCATCATTGGAAGATCTGTTGCATCGGCAACTGCGCGGAAGTGGGCTTCGATTCCAGCTTGTGGTGGCTTGTTGTAATAAGGGGTAACAACTAACAAACCATCAGCGCCCGCTTTTTCAGTTCGCTTTGCTTGATTGATTGAGTACTCGGTTTCATTATCACCGGCACCAGATAAAACTTGAATCTTGCTTCCAACGGTATTTCGAACTACACGAATGATCTCCTCTTTCTCAGAGGATTTTGTAGTTGGAGCCTCACCAGTTGTTCCATTAACAACAATTCCATCGTGACCGGTAGCCACCAGATGTGCTGCAAGGGTTTCAACTCCAGCCCAGTCGATCGCCCCATCTTTTGTGAAGGGGGTGACCATCGCCGTCAGAAGACGTCCAAATGGAGCAGGCGTTGTCATGCGTCGAACTCTACCCGTATTAAGGGGCGATTCGTCCAGACTTTTCAAAGGCTCCGTATGTAAGTGGCATTAATTTCGCAAATTCCGCTTCCATTTTCTCAGCAACCATCTCAATTTCGCGCTGCGGGTAGCTAGGAAAGTGAGAGCCTTCGCGAGCGGTTCGAAGCGATAAAAAGTTCATCAATGCGCGAGCATTCATAGTCACATACATCGATGAATAAGTAGCAACAGGCAAAACTGCGCGAGCTACCTCACGCGCAACTCCAGCGTCCAACATCTTCTTGTAACTGTCATAGGCAGCGATGTAGGCAACCTTCATCGATTCAACGGTAACATCAAACTGTTCCTTAGTGCCATCGACAAATGTGTAGGCACCGGTTTTTCCAACTTGAATTAACTTTCGTTCAGCAGATGGAATGTAGAAGACCGGCTTGAGTTCGCGATAGCGTCCGCTTTCCTCATTGTATGAAGCGATGCGATGGCGCATGAATTCCCGGAAAACAAAAATTGGTGCAGAGACAAAGAAGGTCATAGATGTGTGCTCAAATGGTGAGCCATGACGTTCACGTGCAAGATAGTTGATCAATCCGGCAGAGCGTGCAGGATCTTCACCAATCTCATCCATTGATTGCTCTCCAGCTGTAGACACACGTGCCGCCCAAATAACATCGGCATCACTTGCACTGGATTTGACCAACTCAACAGTTACATCGTCGCGGTAAATAATCTCTTCACTCATGGTCGCACCCTATCTATGCGCCCCTATCGACTCTCGGATTTATACGGCACAATAGCCGCGTGTCCAAAGTTGCCTCCACCACTTTTAGGGACTCCATGAGTGTTTCCATCACAGTTGGCGCTTATGGGGTGGCTTTTGGGGCGGCAGCGGTCGCCAATGGTTTCACCGTTCTCCAAAGTTGCCTCCTGTCTTTACTGACATTTTCGGGAGCATCTCAATTTGCAGTCATTGGTGTTATCGGTGCAGGAGGTTCTGCACTGAGTGGAATCGCCACCGCATCTTTGCTTGGCGTCCGAAATGCTTTATATGGAGTAATCATGGCTCCGCGTTTGCAAGTAAAAGGTTTGAAGCGAGTTATTGCTGCGCAAGTAACAATTGATGAATCAACAGGTGTTGCACTCGGTCAAGAGCCACGTGGCGTCGATGCGATGCGAAAGGGTTTTTGGTACACAGGTATCGGTGTATTTGTGTTCTGGAATCTCTTCACATTGGCGGGTGCATTAGGTGCTCAAGCCATGGGAGATATTCGGGCATTTGGTTTAGATTCCGCTGTTCCTGCTGCATTTTTAGGTCTTGTTTGGCCACGATTAACCGGAAACTTTGAACGCGTACTTGCCGTTGGTTGTGCAATCTTTGCAATAGCATTGACCCCGATTCTTCCAGCAGGTTTACCTATAATTGCCACCGCGTTTATCGCTATCGCAGTTGGGTTAAAGCGATGACCATCTTCTGGATCGCAACAATTGGCACAAGCCTGATGGCGTTTCTACTGAAGTACTCGGGACATTCGGTGCCAGAGCGTTGGCTGACACACCCAAAAATCCAAAAGATCAACGCATTAATTCCTATTGCATTGCTAAGTGCACTAGTTGCGGTTCAGAGTTTTTCTGAAAAATCTACACTCATGATTGATCAACGTTTAGTTGGATTATCGGTCGCAATCATCGCCTTAATTCTCAAGGCGCCATTTCCAGTAGTTGTGCTTTCCGCAGCTGTTTCATCAGCTGCGGTTTACAACTGGTTTTAGATAATTCCTAAAGCTTGAAGCTTTGCCTTCAGGTCATTATCGGATGGCTCAGTTAAGTGAGTTCCGTCAGAGAAAACAATAACTGGAATCGACTTAGCTCCACCATTAATTTCGATTACCTTGTCAGCAGCGGTTACATCTGCATCGGTGTCAATTTTTGTATATTCAACATTGAGCTCATTCAAAAGTCGCTCAGATCTGCGGCAATCTCCGCACCAATCGGCACCATACATAGTGATTTGATCTTTAGACATTGGTAGCTCCTTACATGAACTTGTCGAGGCCATGGGTTAGGCCTGGTGTGTTAACAATTTTGCGTACTCCAAGAATAACTCCTGGCATAAATCCTGCACGGTCAATTGAATCGTGACGAATAGTTAAGGTCTCCCCTAAGCCACCAAACAAAACCTCTTGGTGGGCTACCAATCCACGTGCACGAACAGAGTGCACCGGAATGCCTCCAACTAATGCACCACGTGCACCATCTAGCGCTGTTGTTGTTGCATCTGGCATTGCGCCTAGGCCTGCTTCTTTACGAGCAGCAGACATCAATTCAGCTGTACGTGCTGCAGTTCCAGATGGCGCATCAACCTTTGCAGGGTGATGGAGCTCGATAATTTCAGCAGATTCAAAGTAACGGGCCGCTTTAGCAGCAAACTCCATCATTAACACCGCACCGATAGCAAAGTTTGGAGCGATCAAAACGCCAACTGAAGGGTTTTTGGCAAGCCATCCATTAACCGTTGCTAGTTTTGCATCATCAAACCCTGTTGTACCAACTACGACATTAATTCCATTGTTAATCAAAAACTCTAGATTGGCCATCACGCTATCTGGCGTCGTGAAATCCACGACAACATGGGCCGCTGATCCCTTGAGTTGATCTAATGAATCCCCCAGATCAAGGGCGGCAACAAGTGCTAAACCATCAGCTGCCTCAACAGCTTTAACAACTTCTGAGCCCATTCGACCACGAGCACCTAAGACGGCAACATTGATCATTTGCTTAACACCTTCTCAAACTTTGACTCTGATTTGAATGGACCAACAAGAGCAAGGGTAGGCGTTTTAGTCAGAAAGGCGCTAGCTATTTCCTTAATGTCTGTGGCGTTTACGCGTGAGATCGCCTTAAGAATCTCATCAAAATCCATGACATGTCCGTAAACAATCTCGTTTTTGCCGATTCGGCTCATACGTGAACCAGAGTCCTCTTGGCTCAGAACCAACGAGCCACGAACGGCACCCTTTGCTCGCTCAATCTCCTCATGTGACATTCCATGATCTGCAACATCAGCTAAAACTTCACGAATGATTTCAACAACCTCAATCGCCTTTGATGGATTACATCCGGCGTAAAAACCGATCTGTCCGCTTCCTGCAAACTGTTGTGCATATGCATAAACAGAGTAAGCAAGTCCGCGCTTTTCGCGAATCTCCTGGAATAAACGGGAAGACATTCCTCCACCTAATGCAGATGCCAAAATTCCCATCGCAAAGCGGCGATCATCATGGCGGGCAACACCCTCCATGCCGTAAAACATATGTGCCTGTTCAGTTGGTCGTGAAATAAGTCCCACGGATTGCTGAGGACTCTTGCGAACAGGAGTATTTGGGCGGATTACTGGCGCTCCTTTAACATCTAGGAAACCATCTTGAGAAAGTGCAGCCTCTACCATTGCAACAACTTTTTTGTGCTTAATGTTTCCAGCAACAGCAACCACTAAATCCTGAGGCAGATAGCGCTTCTTGTAGTAGTTAAAAACCGAGTTACGTGACATGTTATTGATTGAATCAATTGTGCCCAGGATTGGACGACCCAGAGGAGTGTCCCCGTAATAGGTTTCTGCATAAAGATCATGCACTAAATCGCTGGGATCATCATCGCGCATTGCAATCTCTTCAAGGACCACCTTGCGCTCTGCATCCACATCAAGTGCGGTAACAATTGAAGAGGTAATCAAATCAGAAACAACATCGATCGCCATGGGTAAATCGGTATCGATCACACGTGCGTAAAAGCAGGTGTACTCCTTGCTGGTAAAAGCATTCATCTCGCCACCAACAGATTCGATGGAGGAGGAAATCTCTAGCGCATTGCGTCGGTTTGTTCCTTTGAACAGTAAATGCTCTAGAAAGTGAGAAGCCCCAGCAACCGCCGGGGTTTCATCACGAGAACCAACATTTACCCAGATACCGATCGCGGCGCTGCGTACCGAAGGAACTTCTTCAGTAACGATACGCAGACCGCTAGGTAAAACTGAACGACGAACGCTCATTTATTCAGCTGAACCAGTTGTTCCATCTTCAAGTACAGGAACCAAAGAAAGCTTGCCCTTTGGATCGA
>JBDLUF010000054.1:0-8331 GCA_039805445.1 Actinomycetota bacterium
ATGATTTTTCGCTATTGAAAGCATGACTAAATAAGCCACTATTGGCATTGACTTATGGCACGCTGTTGAGTTCTCAAGGTACGGATGCGCACTGCTTCTCAGGATTTCTCCTGATTTTCAGGGCAGATCGCCAAACTTAGTGCATGCACGCAGGCGCGGTCAAACCGGCCTAAATGAGGTACTAGATCTGGCTGAGGCTCAATTTCTTGAGCTTCTGTGCCTACTGTCCGGCCTAAATCGTCCGTTCCCAGCAAGGAGCGTAACTATACATAGACGGGATGGACCGGTCAAATCGACATGGCCGAAATCCGGGTTTGGCAACAAATACAGGAAAAACGCGAATTATCCACGCCCGCTAGCGTTTTAGAGCCCTTTTGGGGTTATTAGGCTAATTCGACGGCAGCGAGATCTCGCTTACCTTTTCGCAAAACCGCATATTTTCCGCATAAAAAGTCGGTTTTTGAGGGTCTGAAATCCTCACCCGAAATCTTTTCATTATTGAGATATGCGCCACCTTCTTTAACGATGCGTCGCGCAGCTGATTTCGAGTCAACAACCCCTGTTGCTGCTAGGAGATCTACCCATGTTGGAATTTCTTCACTTACTGAAATTGTTGTCCGTGGTAGTTCAGCTAAGGCTGATGCAAGTGTTGCTTCATCTAACTCTGAAAGTTCACCTTGTCCAAATAATGCACGCGCAGCTGCTTCTACACGTTGCGTTGTTTCTTCGGAGTGAACTAGTGATGTTAATTCGCGAGCTAATGCACGGTGCGCTTCACGTAAACCAGGGTTTTCATTGTGTGATTTTTCAAGTTCCAAGATCTCGTCATGGGATTTGAAGGAGAAAACCTTTAAGAAGTTGATGACATCTTTATCATCTGAGTTCAACCAGAACTGGAAGAAGGCGTATGGAGATGTCATCTCGGGATCTAGCCACACTGATCCGCCAGCAGTCTTTCCAAACTTAGTTCCATCAGCCTTCATCAATAGTGGAACAGTTAAAGCGTGACCACTTCCCTGCTCAACACGTCGAATGAGATCTAGTCCTGCAACGATATTACCCCATTGATCAGATCCACCAACCTGCAAGGTGCAGTTATTGCGACGGTATAGCTCTAGGAAATCATACGATTGCAATACTTGGTAAGAAAATTCGGTGTAAGAAATTCCGCCGCCTTCTAGGCGAGCCGATACAGAATCCTTAGACAACATCTGATTAACACTGAAGTGCTTACCAATATCGCGAAGGAATTCAATGGCACTCAGTGGTGAGGTCCAATCCAAGTTGTTAACAACCTGAGCTGGATTTTTTGGTGCATCAAAATCAAGAAAAGATGAAACTTGCGTGCGGATGCGATTAACCCAGCCTTCAACAATCTCGGTGCTGTTGAGTGTGCGCTCTTCATTCTTTCCACTTGGGTCGCCCACAAGACCTGTAGCGCCTCCTACGAGTGCAATGGGATTGTGCCCAGCTAATTGAAAGCGACGCAATACCAAAAGGACTACGAGGTTTCCGGCATGCAAGGAAGGCGCGGTTGGATCAAAGCCACAGTACAAAGTCGTTGGTTTTTTGAGTGATTCTAGGAGTGCGGCCTCATCAGTTGATTGAGCCAATAATCCACGCCAGCGAAGATCTTCGATCAGGTTCATGCGCTCATCATCTCTGAAAATGCCTTCTGCTTGCTGGCAATTTCCTTTTGGGTTGTGGTGTTTGCTGTTAAAGCATCCTTAATCTGTAGGGAAACTAAGGCGGGTGCTGTTCCTCCAGATGTTGTCCGAGAACTCAACGCTCCATGAACTGTAAGTACCTCGCGCACTCCCCCATCTAGTTGTGGGTGTACAGAAATAAATTCAGAGTCAGTCAATTGATGCAGTTGGCGATCCGAGGATTCACATAACGCAACACACTTACCCGCGGCTTCATGTGCTTGAGCAAATGGCACATTCTTCTTAGCTAGGTAATCTGCAATCTCAGTTGCAAGTGAGAAACCTGTCGGTGCGGCCAGGGCCATCTTTTCCCGATCAAAATCAGTTGTTGCAACCATTCCGGTAACCGGTGGTAGTACCAACAACAAGGTGTCGATGCTGTCAAACAACGGTTCTTTATCCTCTTGAAGGTCACGGTTGTAAGCAAATGGAAGACCCTTGAGCATTGTTAAAACACTCATGAGATTTCCAACTAGACGACCAGATTTTCCACGCGCCAGCTCTGCCATATCAGGATTCTTTTTCTGCGGCATTATGGAGGAACCAGTTGAGTAAGCATCGGCAACCTTTGCCCAAGCAAACTCTTGCGATGACCACAAGGTCCATTCCTCGCCAATACGAGACAAGTGGTTTCCGATCAATGCGAAAATAAAGAGCGCTTCAGCAACGTAATCGCGATCGCTGACCGCATCAATACTGTTTGCAAATGTTGAATCAAAGCCAAGATTCTTTGCGGTAAAAGCTGGATCTAAAGCAAGTGATGAACCAGCAAGTGCGCCTGCTCCTAGTGAACTAACAGAGGTACGTGTTAGCCAATCATTAATTCGATCTAAATCACGAGCAAATGCATGTGCATGCTTTGCTAATTCGTGACCAAATGAAACAGGTTGTGCATGCTGAATATGAGTAAATCCTGGTGCTGGATCGTTGACATATTCAGCTGCCTTTTCCAGGATCGCACTTTGCAAGTGCGTAATGAGAGTTGCAATTTCTAGCATGTGATCAATAGAAAATAAGCGTAGATCGGTAGTTACTTGATCATTACGTGAACGTCCTGCACGTAACGCTCCCCCAACAGCACCCAGCTTTTCCGTTAAACCACGTTCAAGAGCGCTATGAACATCTTCATCGGTATCAATTGGTGCAAATGAACCATCAGCTACCTGTGTTGCTAGCTCCTTGAGCGCAGCGTTGATCGCATCTGCATCTTTGGCCGCTATCAATTCACTCTTCTTAAGAATGGCTAAATGGGCCATAGATGAGCGAAGATCGTATGGAGCTAATCGCCAATCAAAGTGAACGCTTCTGGACAGAGCAAAAACAGAGCCTGTAGGTCCTTGTGCGAAACGTCCGCCCCATAGAGCCATTACTTCCTCTTTCCTTCGCCTTGTGCGTAAGCGAGCAATTCTTTCGCTAAATGTGCTCCACCGGTCGCTTTCTTCGATACCAAAATAATCGTGTCGTCCCCAGCAATCGTGCCAATGACTCCAGTCAGTCCGGCGTGATCGAGAGAGCTCGCCAAGAATTGTGCCGCTCCTGGTGGAGTATGAATTACCGCCAAGTTAGCGCTGTGGTCCACCGACAAGATCAGCTTTGATGGCACTGGAACGCTACGAGCAATTGCATTATCGGAGCTTTCGCGAATTTGATATGTGCTTTCTCCATTTTTGTTGCGAGCACGCACTGCGCCAATCTCTTCAAGATCACGACTTGCTGTTGCCTGGGTAACCTTGTAGCCAGCCTTCTTTAACAATGTCACTAAATCCGATTGTGAGTGCACTAATCCCGCCTGTATTAAGGAAATAGCCTTTGCTCTACGAGCCGATACTGATTGCGCATTACTTACCATCGCTCATCACCTTCTTAAAAATACTGACAAATTTCTTGAGCTGTGCATCGGTGACGGTTAACGCAGGTGCCAATCGAATAGTTGTCGGATTCGCAGCATTCACAAGAACTCCCTCATTTTGTAAGGCCTTTGCAATATCTGCAGCTTTCAGATTTTCCAATTCGATTCCTAATAACAAGCCTGCTCCTCGAACCTCAGCTACTCCCGGTATTAGCGCGAGCTCCTGCATCAGATACACGCCTTGCTTTTCTACCTTTTTCAAGATCTTTTGTGTTTCGATAAATTTGATCGCAGCTAAACCTGCCGCTGTTGTTACAGGATTGCCGCCGAAGGTTGAACCGTGATCTCCTGGTTGAAAAAGATCGGCCGCTTTTTCTAAAGCGATCATTGCGCCCAGGGGTAAACCTCCACCTAAACCTTTAGCAAGGGTGATGACATCTGGCGTGATGCCTGAGTATTCGTATCCAAACCAATCTCCCGTGCGACCCATTCCCGTTTGAACAGCATCGATAACAAGTAATGCGCCCTTTGCATCACATAACGCACGAAGTTCGCGCAAGTAATCTGCTGGAGGAACGATGACACCTGCTTCTCCCATGATGGGTTCGATAATTACCATCGCGGTTTTCTTAGTAACCGCCTTGCGCATCGCTTCTATGTCGCCAAAGGGAACATGCTTTACGCCTTTAATCAGAGGCAAAAAGGGCTCACGTTTTGCCGGTTGGCCAGTCAGAGACAACGCACCCATAGTGCGACCATGAAAGGCACCTTGTGCAGCAACAATTCGTACCTTTCCGGTTCGGCGAGAAAGTTTTAGCGCCGCTTCATTTGCTTCAGCACCTGACTGACAGAAGAACACCTTCGCACTCTTATCGCCTGTCATTGCTGCGAGTTTTTCCGCTAGCTCTACGGCGTGTGGATGCACATAGAAATTACTGACATGACTCAGGGTTGATACCTGCTTTGTAACCGCTTTAACAATTGCAGGGTGAGCATGACCCAAAATGTTCGTTGCAATTCCACCGAGAAAATCCAAATACTGTTTTCCATCGGCGTCGGTTACAACTAATCCTTTGCCTTTAACTAAGGCGATAGAGGGTGTTCCATAATTATTTTGGACCGAACTCTTCCAACGGTTGATCATTGTCTTGTTTGTCATGCAACCACCAAGGTTCCACCAGTACCAGCTAAGGCTGATGCAAAGCTATCGGGATCTGTGCCATCAATAATTCGTACCGCTTGCGCACCATATGACAGCGCATCAAGGGCCGCCTGTACCTTCGGCGCCATACCCTCGGCAAACCCTGCTTTGATACTTTCTAGATCGCTAGCTGAGATTGATTCAATCAATGTCGTTTTGTCTGGCCAGTTACGATAAATACCAGCAACATCGGTCATCACAATTAACTGAGATGCTTCGAGGGCTGCTGCAATTGAAGCGGCTGCAAAATCCGCGTTCACATTAAGACCTGTTTCTAAATCCTCATCTGATGAAACTGGAGCAACAACTGGAACATAACCTTGTTCGATGAGCTCCAATAACTGCGCAGGATTTACAGATTGAACTTCTCCTACAAAACCAAGATCAGCCGGAGTTCCATCAATCAAGGTAGTACGGCGTTTTGCGATGACGGTAGGGAGCGCACGGGCTGAGATAGCTTTTGCCTTAATCCCAGATTTAGCTAAAGTTGCAGCGACCTCATGACCAACTTGATTAACCAATACCTCTTCAACAACATCAAAGATTTCTTGCGTAGTTACTCTGAAGCCGCCGATCCAATCACTTGAGATCTGCTTGGCTTTGAGCGCCGTATCGATCTGTGGACCTCCACCATGCACAACTACAACCTTTTCACCCGTTGCAAGAGCTGCAGAGATTGCCTTGGCAAAGTTTCCGTTTTCATCCTTCATGGCATGACCGCCGAATTTAACAACGATCATGTCGAGTACGCCGAATTCTCATGAACATAATCATGGGTAAGGTCATTTGTCATGATGGTTGCTGTCGAAGTTCCAACCTTCAGATCGATATCAATCTCGACTAGACGAGCATCAAATTTCACCGTTGTTTTGTCGCCATCTGGGGCGCTATTTGTACACACTTGAACACCATTAAGTTTTACATCGATGGCTAGTGGATCCATCTGAGCATCGGCGGTACCGACAGCAGCAAGAACTCTGCCCCAGTTCGGGTCTCCTCCAAAGATGGCCGCTTTTAACAGATTGTTACGAGCACAAGCACGTCCAACTTCTACCGCATCCTTTTCCGAAGCAGCGTTAACTACTTTGATTGCAACTGTCTTTGTCGAACCTTCAGCATCTGCGATTAACTGGGCGGAAAGTGATCCACACACCTGCATCAACATATCTTCAAGTTCGTGGTCTGTGATCGTTACACCACTTGCTCCTGATGACATGAACAGGACGGTGTCATTGGTAGATGTGCACCCATCTGAATCGATGCGGTTGTAGGTACGATCAGTTGCACGTTGAAAGATCTCTTGGGCATTCTCAGATACAACCGCGTCAGTCATAATGACAGACAACATCGTGGCTAGTGCAGGTGCCAACATTCCTGCACCCTTCGCGATACCTGAAAATTCTGCGCCGTTAAAGTTTGCTGTTGCAATCTTTGGAACAGAATCAGTTGTCATAATCGCTTGTGCGCTTGTCTGTAGACCATCGTTGCTGAGTACCGGAACAATTGATTCAATTCCGGCAATAATCTTCGGCATTGGCAGTAGTTCTCCGATTAAACCGGTTGAACAAACAAATACCTCACCTGATGAAACATTAAGGGAATGCCCCACATGTTCTGCGGTTTTATGGGTATCTGCAAATCCCTGTGGACCGGTGCAAGCATTTGCTCCCCCGCTATTGAGGACAACTGCTCGAACGATTCCGCCCTTTGCCACTTGGCGTGACCAAGTAACTGGAGCTGCAACAACCTTATTTGTTGTAAAGACAGCGGCCGCAGTGAAGTTTGGGCCCTGATTTTCGATGATCGTTAGATCAAGTGCGCCAGTGCTCTTTAAACCAGCGGCAACTGAAGCGGATCTAAAGCCTTGAGGAAGTTTCATGCACCGATACCGTCAAGTGCTAAACCACTTATCTCAGAAAGCCCACAAATGAGATTAGCATTTTGAATTGCTTGGCCAGCAGCACCTTTGCCCAAGTTATCGATTGCAACTGAGACAACAAGACGGTTACTGTGTTGATCGACAGCGACTTGAATTTGTACCTTATTGCTTCCGGTGACAGCACTTGTCTTGGGCATCTGACCTGCAGGCAAAAGATCAACAAAGAACTCATTGGCATAATGCTTTGAATAGAGCTGGTGTGCTTGCTCAGTGGTCATTGCAGAGGTCAGTTTTGCGGTAATCGTTGCAAGAATTCCACGAGGCATCGGAGCCAAGATCGGCGTAAATGAGATCTTTGCTTCCTTGTTCGCAACCGCCGATAGCGCTTGTTCGATTTCTGGTGTGTGCTGGTGGACTCCACCAAATTTATATGAGCTCAGTGAACCCATGACCTCGCTACCAATCAAATTGATTTTCGCACTTCTTCCAGCACCAGTTGTGCCTGATGCTGCAACCACGACAATGTCAGAGCTATCAATAAGGGAGATCGCGGGCGCAATTCCAAGTGAAATCGATGTTGCATAGCAACCTGGGTTTGCCACATTGTTCTGATTTTTTATCGCCTCGCGTTGACCTGGTGCAAGCTCTGGTAATCCATACACCCAAGCTCCGGCGTGCTTTCCACCGTAATACTTTTCCCATTGAGCTGGATCTTCTAATCTGAAATCCGCGCCAAGATCTACGATCTTTAAATGTGAAGGCAGCTTTGCAATCAATGCAGCTGACTCTCCATGTGGCAGAGCGAGAAATACCAGCTCGATTGGTGCGAAATCAATTGAGTCTGCGGTTACGAACTCGCGGCCTGCATAACTTTGCAGCTGCGGATGGACGGATGTGACCTGCTCCCCTGCATTTGAGTGTGCGCTTACAACTGCTACCTCAAAGACTGGATGTGTCGCCAAAAGCCTGAGCAACTCTCCGCCGGCATAGCCGCTTGCACCAATGACCGCTGTTTTCATGGGTCTAGGGTAAGGGATAATCTATAATTATGCAATCTTATGCATAATTATGCGGTGCGGACAACAGCTCCGAACTTTGCCGCAGCCTGTGCGGTCGCTGCTTCACGCATAGCTGAGACCTCTTCACCTGTTAGCGTCCGATCAGCGGCACGGAAGACCAAGGTGAAAGCTAAAGAGATCTTTCCATCACCGATCTTGTCGTAACGATCAAAGAGGGTGATGGATTCAAGGAGTTCGCCGGCACCTTCACGCAAAGCTGCCTGGAGATCAGCGGCGCTCACAGTTGCGTCAACAATCAATGCGACATCTTGCACCGCCGCTGGCATTGTTCCGACAGTTGTTGGACGAACTAACGATGACTCAGGCAGTGCGTTTAATGCAACGGCAAATGCAACGGAGCGTTCTGGTAATCCATACGCGGCGATGATGCGAGGGTGAAGTTCACCGGCGTGTGCAACCGCTTTACCGTTGACGATCAATTCAGCACAACGTCCAGGATGCCATGGGGCTAGATCGGAACGAGCAACGCTCCATTCGAGGTTACATAGCTGCAAAATATCTTGGGCGAAGGCGATCGCATCCTGCCAGTTATAGGCACGGGCCTTACCCTGCCAATTTTCATTCTCAGTCTTTCCAACAAGCAAGCCAGCAACGTGATACCCCTGGGTTGGCACAGA
>JBDLUF010000055.1:0-8129 GCA_039805445.1 Actinomycetota bacterium
TTGTATCAAAGTCTGCGATAACGCCATCCTTGAGCGGACGGATAGCAACGATGTTGCCAGGAGTACGGCCGATCATCTTCTTCGCTTCAATACCCACGGCCAAAATTCCACCGGTGTCTTGGTTAACAGCTACTACTGATGGCTCGTTAAGAACAATGCCACGTCCACGAACATAAACAAGCGTGTTCGCTGTGCCTAGGTCAACGGCCATATCGCGACCGATGAATGACATTCTGCTTCCTTGTGACATCTTTACTCCTTGTGCTTTTTTTGTACTTGGGGAATTAATTACTGCGGAAAGAAAATCTGGATTTCACGTGCTGCAGATTCTGGTGAATCAGAGCCATGAACGAGGTTCTGCAAAACTTTGGTTCCTTGATCACGAGCTAGATCTCCGCGAATTGTTCCGGGTGCTGCAACGGTTGGATCTGTTACACCGGCTAATGAACGGAATCCTTCGATAACACGATTTCCAGAAGCAACGATTGCAACAATTGGACCTGACATCATGAACTCAACTAGTGGTTCATAAAATGGTTTACCAACATGTTCTGCGTAATGCTTCTCGAGTAATGCGGCGTCTGCTTGCAACATGCGCAAAGCATCGATCGCATAACCTTTAGTTTCGATTCTGGAAATAACCTCGCCAACTAAACCGCGGCGTACGCCATCGGGCTTAACGAGGATAAGTGTTTTCTCTGTGCTCACTCGCCTAGTCTATTAGGGTTTTTTAGGCCCTGCAGCCAGCAAGGCAGCGCGAGCGGCCTCACCCTTACGGCCCACAACGATGGCAGCCACCCAAAGACCAATCAAAACCGCCCCAATAATGAAGAAGGATGGCTCAACAAATCCAAAAGCGATCATGGCGATCTGCATCAAAGAGCCGATCACAAAACCACCTGGGCGACGCACTAAGCCTGCTGCAACAAAAAGCAAGAAGGAAACAACACATCCATAAATAATTGCAGCTTGAGAGTGATCCTTCATCGCTAACAAAATTGCAAAACCCATTGTCATGCTCTCAGCGATTAATACAGAGGCTCCCAGAATCTTCATCGTGCAAACTTCTTTCTCAAATATGTTCGAGCTTCGCCAACAGTTACAACTGAACCCGTAACAAGGATTCCAACTGTGTCTTCGCTGAGAGGTCGAATTGAATCAGCAACCGCTTTATCTAGAGCTGAGTTTAATTCTGAAACCTCAAAGACGCGATCTGAACCAAAGACTGCGGATGCAATCTTCATTAACTCTGCTGATGGCATTGCACGTGATGAAGAGCTCTGGGTCACGATGACATGATCAACTATTGGTTCAAGTTCTTGAAAAATACCTGTTGCATCCTTATCGCCAAAGACTCCTACAACAGCGATGATTTCATCAAAGTTGAACTCATTGAGCAAGGTATCAGCTAAGGCTTTTGCACCATGCGGGTTATGCGCAGCATCCAAGATAACTGTTGGATCGCGATGAACAACCTCGCAACGACCAGGCGAAGTAACCGCTGCAAAACCAGCACGAACCGCATCACTATCTAATGGTTGATCTCCGAAAAAGGCTTCAACGGCGACAAGTGCTGCTGCAGCGTTTGCCGCTTGGTGACGACCATGCAACGGTAAGAAGATTTCATCGTAAGTGTCATGAATTCCTTGAATCGTTAGCAACTGTCCACCAACTGCAACTGCGCGGGAAAGCACTGAGAACTCAACACCTTCGCGAACAACATCTGCGCCAACTTCAGCGGCCTTGCGAATCAACTCTTTAGCAGCCTCTGGCTCCTGCTGGGCAAGGATTACAAAACCGCCTTCTTTAATGATTCCAGCCTTAGTTGAAGCGATTTCATGAAGGGTATTGCCTAAATACTCCATGTGATCAAAGCCGATAGGCATGATGACCGATACATCGGCATCAACAACATTGGTTGCATCCCACTCGCCGCCCATACCAACTTCAATGACACCAACATCTACTGGGTGTTCAGCAAAAGCTGCAAAGGCTAACGCGGTGATTGCTTCGAAAAATGAAATTGGATGTTCAAACTTAGAATCCATCAAGTCAAGATATGCCGCAATATCGTTATAGGAAAAGATTAGTTCCTTAGGATCAATTGGTTCACCGTTGATTGAAATACGTTCACGGTAGGTTTCAAGATGTGGGCTGGTAAATCGACCGGTGCGAAGACCATGGGCAAACAAGAGCGCATCAACCATGCGACTAGTTGTTGTCTTTCCATTTGTTCCACCGATATGAATCGTTGGGTATGTCAGTTGAGGTGAACCCAAAATATCTACAAGTGCCGCGATTCTTTCAGTGCTTGGCGCGATACGAGTTTCTGGCCAACGTGCAAGTAACGCTTGTTCAATTGCGTCTACGCGCTCTTGATCATCGGGTGAAATCATCATGCTTGTGGCAATGCTGCAAGAGCTGCGGTAATTCGTTCAATATCTGCAGTTGTCTTTTCTAGCCGCTCGCGAATTTCGACAACAACATTGTCAGGTGCCTTTGCCATGAAGCCTTGATTGTTTAACTTGACTTCAGCGGTTTGCTTATCCTTTGTCGCTGTTGCCAAATCCTTTTCAAGACGAGCGCGCTCTGCGATAACATCGATTGAGCCAGTTAAGTCGAATTCGATAGTTACTCCAGCGGCTTCACACTTTGCACTTGGCGTAATGTCCCCAAGCTCCATTCGAACCACGAAAGCAACCGCTGAGGAGTATTGGGCAATATCGCCAGTAGCCACAATTCGACCAGGAATCTTCAGTGAGGTCTTAATTCCTTGATCATTACGGAAACGACGTACTTCGGTGATGATCTCCTGCAGCTGAGTGATGAGGCTTTCAGCCTTCTTATCTACATGAGCTGCGTTTGCTACTGGCCACTGCGCAACAACTAAGGACTCTCCCCCGGTCAAGGTGGTCCACATTTGTTCAGTAATAAATGGCATTACTGGGTGCATCAAACGGAAAAGTTGGTCTAGAACATAACCAAGTACCCGCTTAGTGCCTTCAGCATTACCGGATGCAAATGCTTCCTTTGAAAGCTCTAGGTACCAATCACACAAATCATCCCATGCAAAGTGGTACATCAACTCGCATGCACGTGCGTACTCGTATTTTTCAAGAAGATCTGTAACCTCAGAAACAGTTTCAGATAAACGGCTAAGGATCCACTTATCAATTGCATTCAAGGAATCAATCGGTGGAAGATCACCGGAAACAGTTGCACCATTCATCATTGCAAAACGGGTTGCATTCCATAGCTTGGTAGCAAAGTTACGGGATCCACCGATCCAGTCTTCCGCTAGTGCTTGATCAGTTCCTGGGTTAGCACCACGTGCCAAGGTGAAGCGCAGCGCATCTGCGCCGTACTTGTCCATAAACTCAATTGGATCAATTACATTTCCGCGGCTCTTTGACATCTTCTTACCAAATTGATCACGAACAAGACCGTGCAACATGATTGTTTTAAATGGTGGAACACCATCCATGGCAAATGTTGACATCATCATCATGCGAACAACCCAGAAGAACAAGATGTCATAACCAGTTACCAGAACTGATGTTGGGTAAAACTTTGCAAGATCTGCTGATTTTTCAGGCCAACCAAAGGTAGAAAAGGCCCACTGACCAGATGAGAACCAAGTATCGAGAACATCTGAATCTTGTGTCCAACCAGCAGGAGCGGTTTCATCAGGACCTACAACTACAACCTCACCATTTGGTCCATACCAAACAGGAATTCTGTGACCCCACCACAACTGACGTGAAATACACCAGTCATGCATGTTGTCGACCCACTCGAAGTAACGAGGAGCAAGTGCTTCAGGTTCGATCTTTACCGCACCGCTGCGAACAGCATCAGCAGATGCTTTCGCCATGGGTTCAACCTTTACAAACCACTGCTTTGATAAACGTGGTTCAACAGTTGTATCGCAACGAGAACAATGTCCAACTGCGTGGATGTACGGACGCTTTTCAGCAACGATACGGCCTTCTGCGCGAAGTGCCTCAACAACAGCTTTGCGTGCGTCAAATCGATCTAAGCCATCAAATGCGCTATTGGTATTAACAACCTTTCCTTCCGCATCCAAGATGACGATGTTGGCCAAGCTGTGACGCACTCCGATTTCAAAGTCATTCACATCATGTGCTGGAGTTACCTTGACCGCACCTGTACCAAATGCAGGATCTACATGCTCATCGGCAACGATCGGAATCTCTCGGTTAATCAATGGAACCTTTACGGTCTTTCCGATCATGTGCGAATAACGCTCATCATCAGGATTAACTGCAACTGCGGTATCGCCCAACATAGTTTCAGCACGGGTTGTTGCAACAATGATTGCGTTGTCTCCTTCGCCGTAGCGAATTGAAACTAGTTCACCTGCATCATCACTGTGCTCTACTTCAATATCTGACAAGGCTGTTAAACAACGTGGACACCAATTAATGATTCGCTCTGCACGATAAATTAATCCTGCGTCATACATTCGCTTGAAAATAGTTACTACAGCCTTGGACATACCTTCATCCATGGTGAAGCGTTCGCGAGACCAGTCGACAGATGAACCCAAACGCTTCATCTGTTCAAGAATCGCACCGCCTGATTCCTCTTTCCACTCCCACACCTTTTTAACAAACTCTTCACGGCCTAAATCATGACGGGATTTACCTGATGCAGCTAACTGCTTTTCAACAACGTTTTGTGTTGCGATACCGGCGTGATCCATTCCAGGAAGCCATAGAACTTCAAAACCCTGCATGCGCTTCATACGTGACAAACAATCCTGCAATGTTTGATCTAGCGCGTGACCAATGTGCAGTACGCCTGTCACATTGGGAGGCGGTAGAACTATTGAAAAGGCTTCTTTTGTCGAGTTTGCATCTGCGGTGAAATATCCAGCGCTCATCCACTTTTCATACAGCGGAGATTCAATCTCTGATGGAGAGAAGGTTGAGGCTAATTCACGGCTTGAAGACATAGTGCGCAGTCTAGATTATGCGCTCTTCTCCTCTTGACCTTTTTGTCCGCGTGAGCGTTTTGGACCTGTGTGATTAATCAATGTTGGCGCTCCCCCAGAGGTGATGCACTCTTTGGTGATAATCACCTTTTCTACATCTGTACGGCTTGGAACGTCATACATAACGGTTAAAAGGACAGATTCCATGATTGCGCGAAGTCCACGTGCACCAGTGCCACGTTCCTGTGCAAGATCCGCGATCGCATCAAGTGCTTCTGCATCAAATTCAAGCTGAACATGATCCAAATCAAATAGACGCTGATACTGCTTCACCAAAGCATTCTTTGGCTCAGTCAAAATCTGCATTAACGCTGGCTTATCAAGGTTTTCAACACTTGTCAGAACTGGAAGACGGCCAATGAACTCTGGAATCATTCCAAACTTCAAAAGATCCTCTGGCATTACATCGGCAAAGATGTCCTTGCGGTTCTTATCTGCTGCATCTTGCAAAGTTGCATTGAAACCAACGCCAGATTTGCCAACGCGAGATTCGATGATCTTTTCAAGTCCCGCGAAAGCTCCGCCGACGATAAACAAAACATTAGTTGTATCAATCTGAATGAACTCTTGATGTGGGTGCTTACGACCGCCCTGTGGTGGAACAGATGCAACAGTTCCTTCAAGAATCTTCAAAAGCGCTTGCTGAACACCTTCACCTGAAACATCGCGAGTGATCGATGGATTCTCAGATTTGCGAGCAACCTTATCGATTTCATCGATATAGATGATTCCTGTTTCAGCCTTTTTGACATCGTAATCAGCAGCCTGCAAAAGCTTCAGCAAGATGTTCTCCACATCTTCGCCAACGTAACCAGCTTCGGTTAGCGCTGTTGCATCTGCAATCGCAAATGGAACATTGAGCATGCGTGCCAAAGTTTGCGCCATAAGTGTCTTACCGCAACCTGTAGGTCCGAGCATCAAAATGTTTGACTTTGCTAATTCAATTGAATCTTCGCGACCGCTGTCACCGCTTTGTACGCGCTTGTAATGGTTGTAGACGGCAACGGAAAGTGACTTTTTTGCGCGATCTTGTCCGATTACATACTGATCTAAGAATTCAAAGATTGCTTGAGGCTTTGGAAGCTCTGATAACCCAAGTGAGTTTGCTTCGCTGAGCTCTTCAACAATGATCTCGTTACAGAGTTCAATACATTCATCACAGATATAAACGCCAGGACCGGCGATGAGCTTCTTAACCTGCTTCTGGGTCTTGCCGCAGAAGGAGCACTTTAGAAGATCGCTAGTTTCACCGATTCTTGTCATGCCTGAAGTTTAGATTCTGCGAGGGGTTTACGCTTGGGTTTTTACGCTTACTTCTGTTCGCCGAGAGAATAATCAGCATCATTTTCTTTCTTTGGCATCTTCATATCCTTAACGCCAGGTACTCGAAGAATCGCTAAGCCGATCAGCACATGGAAAATCGAAGCTCCAATCAGCAACTCTTTTTCGCCAAAGAGGGCAACAGCTGGACCAATTAACGCCATCCCAATCGGCATCAACCCAGCAGTTCCCATGTGATCAATTGAAAAGACTCGACCTTGCAGATGTGCGGGAACTTCTCGTTGTACCGCAGAAGACCACCATGCTTCCCAAGGTCCCACTGAAAAACCTGCAAACAGATACGCGACCACAATAAAGGTTCCGGAAATTGGGAAAACTAAAGCTAAAGGTGCAATAACAATAAACATCCAGACAAAGATTGAAACGTAGCCTTCATGCTTAACCTTTATCTTGACGCACAAGATGGCGGAGATAATCGATCCAACAGAAAATGCTGCAGCAGATAATGCAAAGGGAGTATTGGAATCAAACTCACGTCGCGTAATGACCGGCAGCAAAACTGTTTCAGCAGCGATGACAACCATTAGTTGAAGTGATGCCATAACAATCATTGCGCCGATCCAAGGAATGTCTCTTACGGTGCGCAGACCTTCTTTGAGTTCTGTAAAGAAAGGCTCCTGCTTGCGCTTATCGCTACTGATGTCCTCTTGAATCTTAAATAAGAAGTAGGTACCGATCGCAAAGGCACATGCGGTGAAGATAAAGGTAAAACGTCCACCAACTAGGAATACCGCTGCTCCACCAATACCTGGGCCAATGATGGTTGCACCTTTTGTGCTGATGTTGCGGGCAACATTTGCCGCCGGAAGTTTTTCATCAGGTACAAGGCTTGGAACAATTGCACCGGCTGCTGCTGCACCAAATGCATCACCCAGACCCATGAGAAAAACTGCAAGACCTAATAGGTAATGTGGCATCGATGGTGCGGAGACAAACACCATTGATATAACGACAGCTGATCTAAATAGATCTGCACCAATCATCACATTTCTTCTGGGTAAGCGATCGGCCCATACGCCTGCAAATGGAGCAAATACAACGCCTGATAGAACACGTGCTCCAAGAATCAAACCTAATGTTGTTGCCGTTCCACCTGCATCTAGAACAGTTACCGCTAGTGCAATTGGAAAAGCAGAAGCTCCGAAAACAAAAATTGTGTTAGATAACCAAAAGAGCCGGTACCCCTTGTATGACCAAAGGGAGCCCGGCTCAAATAGTTTCACGCAACAATAGAAGTGTTTACTTCTTTGCCTTTCGTGATGCTAGAACTTGATCGATGATTCCGTACTCAACAGCCTCTGTTGCTGTAAGAATCTTGTCGCGCTCAATGTCCTTGCGAATCTCTTCAGCTGACTTAACAACGTGACGAGACAAGAGATCTTCCTGCAAACGTGTGATGCGATCGATTTCACGAGCTTGGATTTCGATATCAGATGCCTGTCCGCCACCTTCAGATGATGGTTGGTGAATCAAAATACGTGAGTGCTCAAGGGCGTAACGCTTGCCCTTTGCGCCACCAGCAAGGATGACCGCTGCTGCAGATGCTGCTTGACCTAAACAAATTGTGCTGATGTCTGGGCGAACAAACTGCATAGTGTCGTAAATAGCTGTTAGCGCTGTAAATGATCCACCAGGTGAGTTGATGTAGATCATGATGTCGCGATCTGGATCCATTGATTCCAGAGTCAGAAGCTGTGCCATAACATCGTTTGCAACGGTGTCATCAATTGGCTGGCCTAGGAAAATGATGCGCTCTTCAAAGAGCTTTGTG
>JBDLUF010000056.1:0-7678 GCA_039805445.1 Actinomycetota bacterium
TAAATATGCGGTTGAGAAAGAGCCACTTGGAACTGGTGGCGCGATCCGCAACGCAGCACAGTTACTAGATACGCAGGAGTCAGTAGTTATTTTAAATGGCGACGTCCTTAGTTCACATGATTTAGCAGAGCAGATCAGACAACATGAAGCACATGATGCCGATGTAACTTTGCATTTAACTCAGGTAGAAGATGCCCGAGCATTTGGTTGTGTGCCAACTGATGCCGATGGCAGAGTTACCGCTTTTCTAGAAAAGATGGATAACCCGGTAACAAATCAAATTAATGCAGGCTGCTATGTATTTAACCCTCGAGTTATCAATACAATTCCATTGGATACCGTTGTTTCAGTAGAACGCGAAACATTTCCGCAGTTAGTCAGTAACGGTGCAAAAATTTATGGATTTCTTGAAAATGCTTATTGGTTAGATATTGGAACACCAAAAGCATTGTTAAAGGCATCAACAGATATCGTTCTTCGAAGCGGCCCTGGCCTTGCGATGCCGGGTTCAATCATTGATCCATCGGCGCAGCTCACCGGTGGTAGCTGTATTGGGCGGGGTGCTTCAGTGGGAGCCGGTGCACATATCGATGGCTCCATCATCGAAGCTGGTGCGGTTATTGGTAGCCAGGCGATCATTGCTAACTCATTTATTGCAGCAGGGGCTGTTGTCGATAAAGAGGCGAAAATAGCCTCATCTTTTGTCACAAAGGGCGAAATTCTTCCAATTCCGCAGTAGTTCAGGCGCAATTTCTCTATCCTGGGCTTGACATGAGCGAGTTACAAGCGTGTAATTCACTCTTAAGAAAGTCTTTTCCAAGAGGGATGAGACAAGATCTAGCTAATGGAGCATCGACGTTATGCCGATTCAACCCGCAGCCCAGAACTCCCCAATCCCCACTTCAGGTCCAACAATCACACTCGCATCCGGCGAAAACATGGAGCTTTCATGGCAGGAGCGCGCACTGTGTGCGCAAACCGATCCAGAAGCTTTCTTCCCAGAAAAGGGTGGCTCAACTCGTGAAGCAAAGCGCGTATGTCTTTCATGCGATGTTCGCTCCGAATGTCTTGAGTACGCACTAGCTCATGATGAGCGCTTCGGAATTTGGGGCGGTCTCTCAGAGCGCGAGCGTCGTCGCCTAAAGCGTCGTTCTGCGTAAGGTTCACATTTCTCTAACGAGAAAGTGAGTTATACCTATGGCTTCCCAAGCCGCAGTCGATAAGCATCGTGTAACCGCTGTTCTTGTTTCCCACAATGGAGCGGTGTGGTTGCCCGAAGTTGTTGCAGCGCTCACCTCGCAAACTCGACCAATTGATTTAATTACCGCGGTTGATACAGGGTCGCAGGATTCATCAACAAAACTTTTAAAATCTGCACGCATCCCATTTATCTCGGCAGATGTCGAAACTGGTTTTGGTCAAGCAATTTCTTTAGCTGTTAACAAGTTACCCAAATCAGTTGATCATGAATGGATCTGGTTAATTCATGATGATTGCGCACCTGCACCAACTGCGCTGGCAGAGTTATTAGCTGCAATCGATGATCGGCCTCAGGTTGTTATGGTTGGTCCAAAGTTATTGGGTTGGCATGATCGAACACATTTACTTGAAGCCGGTGTCAGCATTGCAGGTAATGGTGCACGATGGACAGGGCTGGAACCTTTGGAGTATGACCAAGGTCAACATGATGGAAACCACGATGTATTAGCTGTTAGCACAGCTGGCGCCTTGATTCGCCGAGATGTTTTTGAAGAGCTTGGTGGTTTAGATCCCAACCTGACTTTGTTTAGAGATGATGTGGACTTTGGATGGCGCGCACGCGCTGCCGGCCATTCTGTAATGGTCGCAACAGGAGCAGTTGCATTTCACGCACAAGCATCAGCCAATGAACGCAGAACTGTTGAAGTCGATGGCGCATTTCTTCATAGACCTTTATTACTAGATCGACGCAACGCTGCTTTTGTTTTGCTTTCAAACTCTTCATGGTGGATTTTGCCATGGCTGGTAATTCAGTTGCTGGGAACAGCAATTGCTAGAGCTATTGGCTATTTAATCGCAAAACTTCCTGGTTATGCCGCCGATGAAATCTTGGCTGTTGGATCATTAGTTGTTAGACCAGGGTTGATTATTGCTGCCCGTAAGGTGCGTAAAAAGCAGCGCTTTGTTTCTGCCCGAGTTATTGCTGAATTCATTCCACCGCGCTGGTCACAGATCCGACTTGCATCTGAAGGAGTCGTCGATGCGATTCGTGCAAAGTTGTTCCCTGAAAACAATCAGGTTTCAACAACTTCAGTATTAGATGCAAATGAAGATGAAGATCTCTTAACCCCAGTCAATACAAATCATTGGTTTGGGATTTTCAAGCGCCCTGAAGTTATTGGTTTTATCTTGATTTCACTAATTTCCCTTCTTAACTCTCGCAATAGATTTGGAGCACTTGTCGGGGGAGCATTACCTATTTCACCAGCCGGAGCTACCGATTTATGGCGCACCTACTTTGAGTCATGGCATCAAGTCGGAATGGGCTCAACCGTTGCGACCCCAACCTGGGTAGCGATCACAGCAACAGCATCCCTATTTTTCTTGGGCAAGGTCCAGTTCTTGATCACAACCTTCTTCTTGGTTGCACCTGTCCTCATGATGTTTACCGCCTCAAAGCTTCTCAAGCGTTTGACCGAAAATACCTGGATCTCAATCCCTGCTGCCTTACTTTATGCTGTTTCACCAGTAGCAATTGCGGCTGTATCAACCGGTCACATAGCAACAGTCCTGTTTATGGTCTTGGCTCCAGTGGTGGCGCTCCTTTTAAGCGATGTCGAAAAGATCGAGAGCTTTACCTGGAGAAAAATTGCGGGTGTCTCGCTCCTATTAGCTGTGCTTTATGGTTTCTCGCTCATGATCTTTGTGATTGGTTTAGCTGCGGGTCTGATTTCAACCTTAAGTGATTATGAAAAGCATGCACAGGAAGCAAACGCTCCTTTGTACTCGCTGCGTCTCCAAAAGCGTGCAGCATTAATCTTTGTTCCCTTTGTCATGAATGTTCCATACTCATTGGAAACGATCAAGAATCCGACTCGACTCTTGGTTGAACCAGGATTGCTTATTTCTGGTGGGGGACCTATTCATGCTTTGCTAGGAAATCCAGGTGGGGCAAACTCATTGCCTATTTGGTTAGTTAGCCCAATTCTGCTGGCTTTAATCGTCTCGCTTTTTTCTTCAACACATGCGCGACGGATCGCTGAGTATGGTGTCGGAGCATTAGTTATAGCCGTTGTTATTTCAGCTCTTTCAATCTCAACTCATGGCAATGAAGCATCATCCAAGGTTTGGTCAGGACCAGTTTTGGTTCTAGTGACGTTAGCTGCGGTAGCTGCTGGCACAGTGCTACTCGATCGCTTGCGCGAAACATTGGTTTTAAGCCACATTCATTACCGCCACATTTTGTCTGCCTTACTTTTATTCACCACATTTGCCTATTCAGTTCTAGCCATAGGGTGGTCGGTAACTAAAGGCGCAGATTCATTAGTTCAAGCTAATCGAGCAACAGTAATGCCAGCCTTCTTGAGTGTTGAAAAAGATGTAAAGATTCTAGTTTTGCGTGAGGTCGGTAGTGAAAATGAAAAGAAGATTCAGTACTACTTATCGCGTGGCAAGGATATTTCACTGGGCGAACCAGATGTAGCACCTGCACAGACAGTTGCAATCGCAGATGCTGCGCGTGGACTTATTGATGGTTCCGGAGTCACCAGTAGTTCAACTCTCAGTGATTTCGGCGTGAAGTACCTGTACGTGAAGGCTCCATTTAAAAGAGAGATCATTCGCTCTATCGATGGCCTCGGTGGATTTTCTAGAACCTCTGCAACCTCACTCGGTGTTGTTTGGAAAGTTACAGCACCAGCCTCACGATTAATGTTTGTGGGTGCTGATGGAGTTCGTAAAGAGTTAGAGGCTGGCGAGGTTGGCGCACGAACGTATGTACCATCAGCCGGAACTTTGATTTTGACAGAAACTTACAATCGCTCTTGGCAGGTTCTAGAAAATGGTTACCGCTTAGATCGCAATAAGAATGAGCAAGGACTACCAACCTTTACCGTTACTGAAGCGGGAGAAATCTCATTAATCCACGATGGAACAATTCGTCGCGCCTGGCTTTCCTTACAGTTGATTTTCTTTGTCATCGTGCTTGTGATGGCCCTTCCGGCGGGCCGTCGTAAGAGTGAAATCTCAGAGAAGGAGTTGGCATGAATTTTTCTCGCCCCCTTCGATTTATAGCATTTGTCGCTGGTGCAATCACGATCGCTTCAGCTCTGAATGTTGCTGTCAGTAAGAAGAGTTACTCAGAAAACTATCCTGCGGTTGTTTGTCCACCAACGCTTCCAGGGTTGTCATCACAGATTTCACTATCGTCCAAGAAAACTCAGTTCCAAAGGTTGCAAAACAGAAGCGCTAAAACGGATTCGGTAAAGGTTTTACGTCTTCCTGTAATGAAGGACTCCTTACTATTTGATGCGCAGGGTTCAACGCCAGTTGTCTGGCAGAGCAAAACGGGCAATTGGGCGGGCGGAGCAATTTGTTCAGGGCCGGCCTCTTCACAATGGTTTGTTGGCGCAAGCGCTGATATCACAACTAAAGGTCGCTTGATAATTGTTAATAGTGGCTTGAGCGATGCTGTCGTAGATGTCAACGTTTTCACTGAAAACGGAAAGCAACCTTTACGAACATTAAATGTTTCATCGAAAAATTACTTAGTCATTCCAGTTGATTCTCTTGCACCAGGTGATAAGACGTTAACTGTCAACGTTGTTCCACGTTCAGGCAGAATTAACTCCTTCATGATTGATGAACAAGGCAAGGGCTTGCGCGCACTGGGTGGAGATCTAGTTAACCCAACAACTTCACCCAGCAGAACAGTTGTAATTCCTGCGATTCCAAATCAAGGAAAGAAACCAGGCCAAGGTGCGGCACCAGCACATGTTCTTAGAGTCCTAACTCCCGGAGATGTTGATGCCAGCGTTACCGTGGAACTTCTCTCTGCGGATGGCGTGTTTATCCCAGTTGGTCTGAATTCACGAAGTATTTCGGCGGGGCTAGTAACTGAATTTACTTTCTCACCCAAGATTTCCTCTTCAGCCTTTGCGGTAAAGATCACTTCAACGGAACCCGTAGTGGCTGCAGTTGAATCATCAGTGGCCATTGGGGGAGGAAAAGACTTTACGTGGAGTACAGCAGCCCCAGAGCTAAGCGAGTTCACAATGGCGGTCACTGGTCTAACCCCACTTATTGTTTTTGCAGGCTCAGAAATTAATGTTGCTGTTGAAGTCACCTTGGTTAATGGCAAATCAATTCGTAAGGCGATCAAAGGCACAGATGTTGCGACCTGGCGCGTACCTGCTGCTGCGCGATCTTTTACTATCACTAAGGTTGGAAAGCAGACCTATGCAGGTGCGCTGGTTTCATCAGTTAACGGATATGGGTATTTCCCGATAGCACCGGGTAGCGTTCTTACTCGCGTCGAGATTCCTGACTCAAATATCCGCATTTTAAATCCTTGATAATCCCAACTTTTCATACCTGCTCCCACTAATGTTTCACTTATGAGAACTCAAGGTGGACGCGGTTGCTCCCGCGCTGGATGCAAATCTCATGCAACCATGACCTTGACCTATGTGTATGCAGAATCAACTGCGGTCGTTGGACCGTTAGCAACATACTCAGAGCCGCATGCTTACGATTTGTGCGTTGTTCATGGAACACGATTAAAGGTTCCTCATGGTTGGAGCGTTATCAAGCAAGAGCTTGATGGCACATCACAAGGACCTAGCGATGATGATTTGATGGCGATTGCTGATGCGGTCCGCGAGGTTGCAGCAAAAGATATTGAGGCAATTGCGCCTACTCAAACACCATCTGCACAGCAACAACTAGGTCGCCGCGGTCACCTACGCGCAGTTCCATCATAAAAAATTATGGAACTCATTCCCAATATTTTTAAAGCCTACGACATTAGAGGTTTAGTAGATACAGAAATTGATGCAGATTTTGCTTTTGCAACTGGATTAGCTTTTGCTCGTTTCTTACAAATAGAACGTGAACCCGGAACAATTGTTATTGGTGAGGATATGCGCCCTTCATCTCCTGAGTTAGCAGATGCATTCTCTGCAGGTGCGACATCCCAAGGTATGGATGTAATTCGAATCGGTTTAGCCTCAACAGATATGTTGTATTTTGCTTCTGGAAAGTTAGGACTACCAGGGGCGATGTTTACCGCTAGTCATAATCCCGCTCAATACAACGGAATTAAGTTGTGTTTGAGTAAGGCACGTCCTATAGGAAAAGAGTCTGGGTTAGTAACTATTGAGAACTTCGTCCGCGAGGGTTCACCAATAGCGTTGCGAAACGTTGGGGTCGAGAAGCAACGCAACATGTTGGAAGAGTACGTCGACCATCTCTTAACCCTTGTCGATGTCACTAAGATTCGCCCGCTAAAGATCATCGTTGATGCCGGCAATGGAATGGCTGGCCACACAGCCCCAGCTATTTTTGCACGGCTCAATTGTGAAGTTATTCCAATGTACTTCGAACTAGATGGTTCATTTCCAAACCACGAGGCAAATCCCTTAGATGAAACAACTTTGAAGGATTTAAAACAAGCGATGATCGATCAGAAGGCTGATTTAGGTTTGGCTTTTGATGGAGATGCCGATCGTTGTTTCTTGGTTGATGAAAAAGGTGTTGCAGTTAATCCTTCGGCACTCACCGCTTTGATTGCACAACGAGAGTTGAAGAAGCGCCCTGGCTCAAAGATCATTTACAACTTGATCTCATCGCGCGCGGTGCAAGAGGTGATTGATGAAAATGGTGGCACTGGTTTAAGAAGTCGAGTCGGTCACTCATACATTAAGAAGATGATGGCTGAAAGTGGAGCAATCTTTGGTGGCGAACACTCGGGACACTTCTACTTTAAAGAGTTCTGGATGGCAGATAGTGGTGCACTTGCAGCACTGCATGCGATCGCAGCTCTTGGTGAAAGCACTGCAACGATGTCCGAGCTACTTGCTCCCTTTAATCGTTACTACTCAAGTGGTGAGATCAACTCAAAGGTTGCCGATACACAACAAGCAACCGATCTAGTTCGCAAGAGTTACGAATCGCGCAATGTCGTGATTGATGAATTAGATGGCCTGACGGTAAACGGGGATACCTGGTGGTTTAACCTGCGTCCTTCAAATACCGAGCCTCTACTACGGCTTAACGTTGAGGCTGCAACTCAGGCTCAAATGGAGTCGGTACGTGATGGGGTTCTCTCTGTAATACGCGGCTAATCCCCGTTTTCCAATACCTACTTTTCGCAAGAGGGCAGTAACCTATGCCTATAGCCGCCTAGCACAGTAGAGCCCTACGCCTTAGGTATCCAATTAATACTTTGATTACCATTTAAGGAGATTTACGTGAACGTTCCAGTTACTTCAACTCTTCCTAAGCATGACATTGCTGATGCATCACTTGCAGCAGAAGGTCGTAAGCGCATCGAATGGGCTGAGCGCAATATGCCTGTGCTTGCTCAAATCCGTGAGCGTTTTGAAAAGTCACAACCATTCGCAGGTGTGCGTATTTCTGCATGCATGCACGTAACAACAGAGACTGCTAACTTGATGCGCGTCTTGAAGGCTGGTGGAGC
>JBDLUF010000057.1:0-7600 GCA_039805445.1 Actinomycetota bacterium
GGGATCGAATTGGTGCCAGCCATCCAGATCACTTGGCAGCGGGCGAAGCAACTATTCAAGCTGTATATCCCGATGCACGTAACCCTTTTGCTTTCACAGATTTACTCGACAATGAGGGTCTACAACCGTGGCGGGTCAAAGAGGTTTGGGTATCTGGTTTTGCCCATCCAGATCATTGGGTAGATATCACCGATACCTTTGATTTAAAGATGGCTGCTCTGCACGCACATGTTTCACAAACAGCGCACAATAAAGAGTTAGAGAAGATGGTTCGTGAATGGGGTCAGCGCAACGCAGGAATTGGTGGTCTGCCTGAAGGTCGAATCGCTGAAGCCTTTAAAATTGTACATACTGCTTAAAACTATTTGGCAAATTAATTATTAATTATTTGAAACTGTTACACGATTAATTGAGATTGGCTGATTTGGCGCACCATCTGCGCCTCCGCCCTTGACGCCAGCCTTTGCAATCGCTTTAACAATATCGAGACCTTGAGTGATAGTTCCCCAAATTGTGTAGTTAGCGCCCAAAGTTGTATCTGCAAAGACTAAGAAGAATTGGCTGCCATTTGTTCCAGGACCAGAGTTAGCCATAGCAACTGTTCCAGCTGGATAGTTGTTTAGACCTTCTACTGGAAGATTCTCATCGCGGAATGTGAAGTTAGGTCCACCACTACCTGTAGCTGTCGGATCTCCACACTGCAAAACATATAAGCCTTGTGTAGTTAAACGGTGACACAGAGTGTTATTGAAGTAACCGCCACGTGCAAGTGTTGCCAACTGTGTGATTGTGATCGGAGCCTTTGCTCCAACTGTTGTCACGACGATATTGCCGCAATTTGTGCCAAAGGTGAAGGTACGTGCAAATCGCTTAGGTAGTTTTTCAGCGGGTGCAACAGATGGTGGAGTATGTCCAACCGCTTTAGTTGCTTTGCACTTTATCGCTGGAACCTTTGCTGATTTAACTGACTTACCTTTTGTTTCAGCAAAAGCAGATGGTGAAAGAATTAAAGAGGTTGCAATAACTGCAACAACTAAACGCTTCACATTTACTCCCCTGGACATAGCGCTAATGGTAAATCGAAATCCTGTGAAAACCCTTAAATTATTCCCATTCAATGGTGCCAGGTGGCTTGCTGGTTACATCCAAAACGACTCGATTTACCTCGCGGACCTCATTGGTGATGCGGGTAGAAATCTTTTCAAGTACCTCGTATGGCACTCGAGACCAATCGGCGGTCATCGCATCCTCAGATGAGACTGGGCGCAAAACGATCGGGTGGCCGTAGGTTCGGCCATCCCCTTGGACGCCAACACTGCGGACATCAGCTAACAGGACTACAGGACATTGCCAGATATCTCGATCTAAACCAGCCAACTTTAACTCTGCTCTTGCGATCGCATCAGCTTCGCGTAGTAAATCTAAACGTTCCTGTGTAACCGCGCCAATGATGCGAATTCCAAGTCCAGGACCAGGAAATGGTTGACGCCACACGATCTCTTCAGGCAATCCAAGCTCTAAGCCAACTTGGCGAACCTCATCTTTAAACAAGGTGCGCAACGGTTCTACCAAAGTAAATTGCAGATCATCTGGTAAACCACCAACATTGTGATGGGACTTAATGTTTGCTGTTCCGGTTCCACCACCAGATTCAACAACATCTGGATACAAAGTGCCCTGAACTAAGAACTCAACATCTCCACCTGCAGCAATTTCGCGGGCAGCCGATTCAAAGGAACGAATAAATTCACGGCCGATAATCTTTCGCTTTTCTTCGGGATCCGTAACATCCTTAAGCGCGTTAAGGAATTGATCCTTTGCGTCAATAACAACTAATTGAACTCCGGTTGATGCCACAAAGTCACGTTCGACTTGCTCGGCTTCGCCCTTGCGCAATAAACCATGATCTACGAAAACACATGTCAACTGAGATCCAACTGCTTTTTGAATAATTGCTGCAGCTACAGCTGAATCAACTCCACCAGATAAACCACAAATTACCTTCTTGTTTCCGATCACAGCTTTGGCTTTTGCGATCTCAGTCTCTGCGATATTTGCAGTCGTCCAAGTTGCATCGCACTTGGCGATATTGACAAGCCAATTACTTAATATCGCTTGTCCATGTTCGCTGTGCAGTACCTCGGGGTGGAATTGAACTCCTGCAAAGAGAGCAGTTTCATTCTCAAATGCAGCGATTGCGGTATCAGCTGTTGAACCACATACGGTAAATCCTGCTGGTGCCTGTGATACAGCATCACCATGAGACATCCATACCTTTTGCTGTGCTGGTAATCCTGCAAATAACTTTGATGTTGTGACAACAGTTGTATCTGTGCGACCAAACTCAGACTTTCCTGTTTGGCTAACAACTCCGCCTAGAGCCGCTGCCATTGCTTGGAAGCCGTAGCAAATACCAAAAACTGGTACCCCTAATGCAAAAATTCCTTTATCGATTGTTGGTGCATTCTCGGCATAAACGCTAGAGGGTCCACCAGACAAAATAATTGCAGCTGGATTTTTAACTTGTACTTCAGCCGCTGTGATTGATGATGGAACAATCTCTGAAAAAACATTGGCTTCGCGAACACGTCGTGCGATTAGCTGTGCGTACTGCGCACCAAAATCAACAACCAGTACTCCGCGAACTTCAGCCACGATGAATAAGAACCTCTACGCGCTGGAACTCCTTAACATCAGAGTAGCCACAGGTCGCCATTGCACGACGTAGTGCACCAAACAGGTTCATTGAACCATCTGATGTATGTGAAGGTCCGAGCAAAATCTCTTCGAGGCTTCCAACTGTTCCAACATTGACGCGCTCACCACGTGGAAGTACAGAGTGATGTGCCTCTGATCCCCAGTGCCAACCAAGTCCTGGAGCTTCAACAGCTTTTGCAAGTGGCGATCCCATCATTACCGCATCTGCACCACATGCAATCGCCTTAGCGATATCTCCGCTACGTCCCACTGAACCATCTGCGATCACATGAACGTAACGTCCACCTGATTCATCAAGGTACTCGCGACGTGCAGCAGCAACTTCGGCAACTGCAGATGCCATCGGTACTTCAACACCTAAAACCTTGCGGGTTGTGTGTGCTGCTCCGCCACCAAAGCCAACTAGAACACCAGCTGCACCTGCGCGCATGAGGTGCAAAGCAGCATTTGAAGTTGCAACTCCACCAACAATTACTGGAACATCTAATTCGTAAATAAACTTCTTAAGGTTGAGCGCTTCATCCTCTGCTGCAACATGCTCTGCAGAAACTGTTGTACCGCGAATCACGAAGATATCGACCCCTGCTGCAACAACCGCCTTATGAAACTCTGCAGTGCGTGCGGGTGACAAGGATGCTGCAACTGTCACGCCTGCATCACGAATCTGCTGAATGCGATCTTTGATTAACTCTGGACGAATTGGTGCGCTATAAATTTCTTGCATGCGCTTAGTTGCATTTTTATCAGGCATCGATGCGATTTCACCTAGTGGAATTCGGGGATCCTCATAACGGGTCCACAAACCTTCAAGGTTCAGGACTCCTAGACCGCCTAGCTTTCCAATAGCAATCGCAGTTTCAGGTGAAACCACTGAGTCCATTGGGGCTGCCAACATCGGCAGATCAAACTTGTAGGCATCGATCTGCCAGCTTGTTGATACATTTTCAGGATCACGAGTTCGGCGGCTAGGAACAATTGCGATGTCATCAAAGGAGTACGCGGTGCGAGCGCGCTTTCCTGGGGCGATTTCGATGTTGTTCATTAGCGGCCCTTCTTCTGATAGTTCGGTGCATCAGCAACATGCGCCACATCATGTGGGTGGCTTTCCTGCAACCCTGCTGCTGTAATTTGAATTAAGCGGCCCTCACGACGCAGGGTTTCGATATCTGGCGCACCGGCATATCCCATACCTGAACGAAGTCCACCGACTAGTTGATGAACTACTTCAGCTACAGATCCACGGAATGCAACCTTGCCTTCAATGCCTTCAGGAACCAATTTGTCCTCGGACAAAACATCATCCTGCATGTAACGATCCTTTGAATATGACTTTTGTTCTCCGCGAGATTGCATCGCACCTAATGAGCCCATACCGCGATATGCCTTGTACTTAACGCCATTGATTTCTACTAACTCGCCAGGAGACTCTTCACATCCTGCAAGTAATGAGCCAAGCATCACTGAGTTTGCACCAGCCACTAATGCTTTAACTATGTCACCTGAATACTGGAGGCCACCATCAGCGATCAATGGGATTCCAGCTTTGTTGCACGCCTTCGATGCTTCAAGAATCGCAGTTACTTGTGGAACTCCAACACCTGCAACAACACGAGTTGTACAGATTGATCCTGGACCAACACCAACCTTTACCGCATCTGCACCAGCGTTGATTAGCGCTTGGGCACCTGCACGGGTTGCAACATTTCCGCCAATGATTTCGGTGGTGGGAGAAAACTTTTTAATACGAGCGATTGCATCCAGAACTGCGCGGTGGTGACCATGTGCGGTATCGACAACAACAACATCAACGCCGGCTTCAATCAACGCTTGTGCGCGAGCAAAACCATCATCGCCAACACCAACAGCGGCTCCTGCCAAGCCAACATTCTTAACAAGTTTGACATGGGTTACTTGTGCATCGATTGGAAGGTTGCGGTGAATAATTCCAATACCGCCAGCCTTTGCCATCGCAATAGCCATCTCTGACTCGGTAACTGTGTCCATCGCTGATGAAACCAAAGGAACAGCGATTGAAATATTTCGTGTCAGCTGAGTTGCTGTGCTGACTTCAGATGGAACAACTTCAGATGCATCGGGTAAAAGGAGAACATCGTCGTAGGTCAGGCCAAGCATCGCGACCTTGTCGGTATCGCTCATCTCGCCTCCCCGTTCACTAGTAAGCGGCAAGTCTATCGGGGCTTTAGAGCCCTAAAGCACCCTCGATTTCAGCGCAGGCATGGGTTAAATCCTGGGCAACGATGACATCGGTGCAGGCATCCAGATCCCATCCTGGGCCGCCCACAATCACACGAGGTGCAGGACGGATTGCAGGGATTTCTCGGAAAAACTTTGCATCACTGTTTTGACTCAACTGGGCCCATAGAAATATCGCAGGTGGTGCAGATCGACGGACCATCGCATCAATTGCTTCTAGCGGAGTTCTGGCACCGAGAAAGAAGCTTTCGATTTTCTTCTCGGCGAGTGCTGCAGCAAGTGCATGCAGGGCAAGACAATGCATCTCTTCGCCAACTGCGGCAAGTAAAACCGGTTGTGCATTTTTTGGATTTTTGATCTCTGGCACGCCCTCGCGCATGATGCGTTTTAAAAGCTCAGAAAGCATGTGCTCTACTTCAATTCCAGAGCCATCTTCCTCCCATTCATTTCCGACCAAAAACAAAAGCGGAACAATGACTTCAGTCCAGGTAGAGATAACACCATTGTCTGCAATATCTTTTCGCAAGACTGCTTCAATAAAGGTTTTATCGAGAATCTTGGCTGCTCTATGAATTGAATCAACTAACTCTTCACGGACCTCAAAGTTATCAACCAACTTTTCAATCTTTAATGAACCCTTGTGTGCCTTAGCTTTTTCAGCTGCATCTGCTGGTGAAACACCAGTTGTAATCAAACGACGCATCAGCGCTAACTTGGCTAAATCGGTGGGACAGTAACGGCGATGCTCTCCAGCCTCATGGCTCGATGGCCCAAGGCCGTAACGGCGATCCCAGGTGCGAAGGGTGGCTGGGGCTACTCCTATGCGGCGGGCGACCGCGGCAACGGTCAGTAGCTCCTCTTCCATAGGCGTATCGTGGCGTGAAGTGGCCCAACTCACCACCCCAAAACGCGAATTGAACAACCTTTGGAGCGGAAATACTTGAACAACCTATGGCGCGGTTGTACAGTATCGCCATGGCCGAAATTTCACGCTTACCCCGCCCCGTTGCAGATGAATGGGAGTGGCAGTACCAAGGTTCATGCCGCGAACTTCCTTCTGAAATGTTCTTTCATCCAGATGGAGAGCGCGGACCTCGCCGACGTAATCGCGAGAACACAGCGAAAGCTGTCTGCGCATCCTGCCCTGTGATCGCAGCCTGTCGTGCACACGCACTTGCAGTGCAGGAGCCTTACGGAATTTGGGGAGGTCTTTCAGAAGATGACCGCCTAGCAATTCTTGGCAAGGACATCAATCCAGATATTTCACACGCTTCATAACTTTCCTTACCTCCTAAGTAAGAAAAGAAAAAGCCCCACGGAGATTTCCGCGGGGCTTCTTTCTTTGTGAATTAGTGTGAATGTCCACCTGGGCCATGTGAGTGTCCATGTCCACCAGCAGCATCAGCAGCTGCTTGCTCTGCTGGCTTCTCGTAAACAACAGCCTCCGTTGTAATAAACATTGCAGCGATTGATGCAGCGTTAGCAAGTGCTGAACGAGTTACCTTCACTGGATCGATAACACCATCAGCTGCAAGATCACCGTATACATCTGTTGCTGCGTTGAATCCTTCGTTGTGCTTCATTGCGCGAACCTTTGCAACTACTACGTAGCCTTCAAGTCCTGCATTTTCTGCGATCCAACGAAGTGGCTCATCACAAGCCTTACGAACTAAACGAACACCAACAGCCTTATCGCCTGTGAATCCAAGATCGCCTTCAAGGGCATCAGCTGCGTGCACAAGTGCAGCACCTCCACCAACAACGATTCCTTCTTCAACAGCGGCACGGGTTGCAGAGATTGCATCCTCTAGACGGTGCTTCTTTTCATTGAGTTCAACTTCGGTGTGTGCGCCAACCTTGATTACGCACACTCCACCAGCAAGCTTTGCAAGACGCTCTTGTAGCTTCTCTTTGTCCCATGATGAATCACTGTTCTCGATCTCCTTGCGAAGCTCTGAAACACGTGCAGCAACCGCAGCTTTATCGCCTGCGCCATCAACGATGGTTGTTGCATCCTTGGTAACAACGATGCGACGAGCCTTACCGAGATCTTCAAGAGTTACTCCCTCAAGCTTCATTCCAAGCTCTGAAGAAATTACCTGTCCACCTGTAAGTACTGCGATGTCCTGAAGAGTTGCCTTACGACGATCTCCAAAACCAGGTGCCTTAACAGCAACTGAAGCGAATACTCCACGCATACGGTTAACAACCAGCGTAGAAAGCGCTTCGCCTTCGATGTCTTCAGCGATGATCAAGAGTGGCTTTGATGTTTGAGCAACCTTTTCAAGCAGTGGCAGAAGATCTGACAGCGCTGAAACCTTGTTTGCTGAGATCAGTACATAAGCATCCTCAAGGATTGCTTCCATGCGATCTTGATCAGTTACGAAGTACGGTGAAATGTAGCCCTTGTCGAACTGCATTCCCTCTGTGAATTCTAGATCTAGTCCAGTTGTAGATGCTTCTTCAACTGTAATAACTCCATCTTTTCCAACACGGTCCATTGCTTCAGCGATTAATTCGCCAATTGCACGGTCCTGAGCTGAGATAGTTGCAACATCTGCGATCTGTGGCTTTCCATTAACTGGAGTTGCCTGCTCGCGAAGCTTCTCTGAAACCGCTGCTACGGCCGCTTCAATTCCCTGCTTAATATCCATTGGCTGTGCACCTG